>NZ_JBVJQR010000026.1:0-93119 GCF_055608425.1 Kitasatospora sp. NPDC036934
GAGACCAAGGCGCCGCTGGACCCGGAGCAGCCGCCGTGCGAGCAGGCCCGCCAGGGCCTCGGCCCCAGGCCGATCAACAACAAGTACGAGATGAAGTACATCAACATCGATCCGGGCTCGATCGGCCCGCTCGGCGACCCGATCTACTCCGCCAGCTCCGCCGACCTCGGCCTGATCGACGGATCCACCGTCAAGTACGCCCGGCTGTACTGGGGCGGTACCCGCGGGATCGGCGACACCGTGCTCCCGGAGAACCAGATCGACGAGGTGTACCTGAAGGTCCCGGGCGAGACGCAGTACCGGAACATCTCCAACGACCAGCCGTCCATCGGCTACATCACCACCGACGTGGAGAGCAGCTACCAGGCGTCCGCCGACATCACCGACCTGGTCAAGAACGCCGGCAACGGCACCTACACCGTCGCCAACATGGACTCGGTGGTGAAGCCGCACAGCTGGGGCGGCTGGACGATCGTCGTCGCCTACGAGAACGACTGCAAGCCGCTCCGGCACATCCACCTCTGGGACGGCTTCCAGGTGGAGCTGCCGGACAGCCCGGCGCTGGACGTCAAGCTGTCCGGGCTGCACACCCCGGACAGCGGGCCGGTCGGCGGCAAGCTCGGCTTCGTCGTCTACGACGGCGACCTCAAGTGGACCGGCGACACCCTGTCGGTCAAGTCCACCAACGGGCCCGCGGCGCTGTTCCAGGACGCCAACCACGCGCCGGACGACGCGTTCAACTCCACCATCGAGGAGCTGGTCCCCGCCGACCAGTTCGCCCGCAACCCGTACAACCGCAACAACTTCGGCTACGACTCCAACCGCTGGGACATCTCGCCGTTCCTGCGCAACAAGGACACCGACCTGACGGCCACCTTCAAGACCCAGAAGGACGGCTACAACGTCGGCGTCTTCTACGCCTACGTCAACCTGGACGGCTCCACCGACGTCTGAGTCTCCGACGCCTCCCCGCGCCGCTGCCGCACCACCCGCGGCAGCGGCGCCGCCGCGCGCCCGGAGCGCAGCAGCCGCTCGCAGGGGCGCTCCACCCGGCGGTACAGCGCACCGGCGGCGAGCAGCGAGACCCCGGCCAGCAGCAGCCAGACGCCCGCCGTGGCGGCGCCCGGCGTGGGGCGGCCGACGGCGGTCAGCCAGCAGCGGATGCCGATCTCGTGCACCAGGTACCAGGCGTACGACCACTCGCCGAGCCGCACCGCCGCCCGGCCCGCGAGCAGCCGCGGCGCCGTGCCCGCCGCGTCCCGCTGGGCGGCCGCCACCAGCAGCGCCGCGAAGAGCGGGGCCGGGAACAACTGCGAGGCGCTGTAGGGGCCGTACCAGAGGCCGTCGGGGACGGCGGCGTGCCAGGGCACCAGGACGAGGTGCCAGCCGAGGACGGCGGCGACCGCCGGGGCGAGCCGCAGCCGGGGGAGCAGGCCGTGCCGGACGGCCAGGCCGGTCACCACGCCGAGCACGAACTGCGGGGTGCGGGTCAGCGGCAGGTAGTCCAGCAGCCAGCCGCGCAGGCCCGGGTCGGCGGGCAGCAGGGCGCCGGCGGCCCACAGGGCGGGGCCGAGCGCCGAGCAGAGCAGGGCCAGCGGCAGCCGGCCGCGCGGGCGGGCGGAGAGCCGTCGCAGCAGGAACGGGAACAGCAGGTAGAACCAGGCCTCGGCGCCCAGCGACCAGGAGGCCGGGTTGCCGCCGTACACGGTCGACGGCGCCCAGGGGTGGACCAGGACCAGCGACCAGAGCGTGGCGGCCAGCGGCAGCACCGCGCCGGTGACGGCGTCCACGCCCAGCGAGAGGGCGGTGGACAGCAGGTGCAGCGGCTGGATCCGGGCGAAGCGACGGCGGGCGAAGGTCAGGGCGCGGACCGGGGCGCCGTCGTACGTCCAGGCGAGCACGAAACCGGACAGCACGAAGAAGAACGTCACCCCCGAGCGGCCGTACCAGGCGAGCGGGCTGAGCAGCGGCAGCTCGCCGACCTTGCGGGACAGGTGGTACAGCACCACCAGCAGGGCGGCCCAGAAGCGCAGCCCGGTGAGCGAGGGCAGGCGGCGGGGCATCGGGCGCTCCGTGAGGGCGGGGAGGGGACGGGCGGCGTCGGGTGAACGAGCGGGGCGGTGGCGAGGTCACGTCGGCGCGGGGCCCGTCCACCCGGCGGTCACGCCCGGCACGCGGCCGCCCGGGCGCGTAACCTGCTGGGGCGGACGGATGGAGGGGCCGATGGCGGTGGAGGAGCAGCGGGCCGGGAGCCGGGTCAGCCGGCCCGAGATCAGGCTGGTCCGGCGCGGGTTCACCGACCCCGCCAAGGCGGTCCGGCTGCTGGACGGCCCCGGACTGGAGGGCCTGGCCGACGACCCCGTGCTGCTGGACGCGCTCGGCGCCACCGCCGACCCCGACCTCGCGCTGCTGGGCCTGGCCCGGCTGCTGGAGGCCGCCGACGAGGCCGAGCGGCACACCCTGCGCGACACCCTCACCACCTCCAAGCCGCTGCGCGACCGGCTGCTCGGCGTGCTCGGCGTCTCCACCGCGCTCGGCGACCACCTGGCCCGGCACCCGCACGACTGGCACGTGCTGGTCACCTTCGAGCTGCGCGACATGCACCCCGGCCCGGCGGACTTCCGCCGCGCCCTCGCCGAAGGCGTCCGGGGCACCGGGCACGCCCCGGAGAACGCGCTGCGGATCGCCTACCGCCGCTGCCTGCTGGCCATCGCCGCCCGCGACCTCACCGGCACCACCGCCCTCGCCCAGACCGCCGCCGAACTCGCCGACCTGGCCGGCGCCACCCTCCAGACCGCCCTGGACATCGCCGCCGAACAGGACCCGGAGGCCGCCGCGGCCTGCCGGCTCGCGGTGATCGGGATGGGCAAGTGCGGCGGCCGCGAACTCAACTACGTCTCCGACGTGGACGTCATCTTCGTCGCCGAGCCGCGCGAGGGCGTGGCCGAGCACGAGGCGGTCCGGGCCGCCACCCGGCTGGCCGCCGCGCTCACCCGGCTCTGCTCGGACACCACCGGCGAGGGCACCATCTGGCCGGTGGACGCCAACCTGCGCCCCGAGGGCCGCAACGGGCCGCTGGTGCGCACCCTGGCCAGCCACCTCGCCTACTACCAGCGCTGGGCCAAGACCTGGGAGTTCCAGGCTCTGCTCAAGGCCCGCCCGGTCGCCGGGGACGCCGAACTCGGCGCCGCGTACGTCGAGGCGCTCGCCCCGATGGTCTGGCAGGCCGCCGCCCGGGACAACTTCGTCACCGACGTGCAGCAGATGCGCCGCCGGGTGATCGACTCCATTCCGGCCCCCGAACTGGACCGCCAGCTCAAACTCGGCCCGGGCGGGCTGCGCGACGTCGAGTTCTCCGTCCAACTGCTCCAGCTGGTGCACGGCCGCACCGACCAGGCGCTGCGCAGCGGCAACACCCTGGAGGCGCTGGCCGCGCTCTCCCGCGGCGGGTACGTCGGCCGGGCGGACGCCGCCTCGCTGGACACCGCCTACCGGTTCCTGCGCTCGCTGGAGCACCGGATCCAGCTGCACCGACTGCGCCGCACCCACCTGATGCCCACCGCCGAGGAGGACCAGCGCCGGCTCGCCCGCTCGCTCGCCGCGCTGATCAACGACGACACCCGCTCCGACCCGGTGGCCGCGCTGCAGCGCGAGTGGAAGCGGCACGCGGTGGAGGTCCGGCGGCTGCACGAGAAGCTCTTCTACCGGCCGCTGCTCGACGCCGTCGCCGAACTGCCGCCCGGCGCCACCGGGTTGAGCCCGGAAGCGGCCCGGGCCCGGCTGGAGGCACTCGGCTACGCCGACCCGGCCGCCGCGCTGCGGCACATCAGCGCGCTCGCCTCCGGGGTCAGCCGCAAGGCAGCGATCCAGCGCACCCTGCTGCCGGTGCTGCTCGGCTGGTTCGCCGAATCCGCCGACCCGGACGCCGGGCTGCTCAACTTCCGCCAGGTCTCCGACGCGCTCGGCCGCACCCCCTGGTACCTGCGGCTGCTGCGCGACGAGAGCGCCGCCGCCGAGCAGCTGGCCCGGGTGCTGTCGGCCGGCCGGCTCGGCCCCGACCTGCTGCTGCGCGCCCCCGAGGCGGTGGCCATGCTGGGCGACCCCCAGGGCCTGGTACCGCGCGGCCGGGCGGCCCTCCAGTCGGAGATACTGGCCGCCGTCGGCCGGGCCGGCTCGACCGGCGCCGCGGTGGCCGCCGCCCGCTCGGTGCGCCGCCGGGAGCTGTTCCGGACCGCCGCCGCGGACGTGCTCGGCCGGCTCGGCGAGGACCCGGCCGAGGCCCTGGACGCCGCGGGCGAGGCGCTCACCGCGCTCAACGCCGCCACCCTCCAGGGCGCGCTGCGCGCCTGCGTCGCCGGCTGGGAGGCCGAGCACGGGGACCTGCCCACCCGGATCGCGGTGATCGCGATGGGCCGCTTCGGCGGGCACGAGCTGGGCTACGGCTCCGACGCGGACGTGCTCCTCGTCCACGAGCCACTGCTCGGCTCGCTGGAGCAGGAGGCGGCCAAGGCCGCCCAGGCGGTCTGCAACGAGTTGCGCACCCTGCTGGCCGCGCCGTCCACCGAACCGCCACTGCTGGTCGACGCCGACCTGCGGCCGGAGGGGCGCAGCGGCCCGCTGGTGCGCACCCTGGCCTCGTACGCGGCGTACTACCGGCGCTGGTCGCACGCCTGGGAGAGCCAGGCACTGCTGCGGGCCGAGCCGGTGGCCGGGGACGAGGAGCTGGGCGCGCGGTTCCGGCAGCTGATCGACCCGCTGCGCTACCCCGGAGCCGGGGTGCCGGAACGGGACCTGGTGGAGATCCGCCGGATCAAGGCGCGGATCGAGGCCGAGCGGCTGCCGCGCGGCGCCGACCCGACCACCCACACCAAGATCGGCCGGGGCGGGCTGGCGGACGTGGAGTGGACGGTGCAACTGCTCCAGCTCCAGCACGGGCACGAGGTGCCGGGGCTGCGCACCACCCGGACCAGGGCCGCGCTGGCGGCCGCCGTCGGGGCCGGGCTGGTGGAGCCGGCCGACGCGGAGGTGCTGGAGGCGGCCTGGGTGCTGGCCTCCCGGGTGCGCTCCGCGGTGATGCTGGTGCGCGGGCGGCCGGGGGACAGCTTCCCGGGGGAGGCCCGGGAGCTGGCCGGGGTGGCCCGCTACCTCGGGTACGGCGCCGGGCACAGCGGGGAGCTGGTGGACGACTACCGGCGCACCACCCGGCGGGCCCGGGCGGTGGTGGACCGGCTGTTCTACGGGACGGGCTGAGCCTCCGCGCGGCCGCCCTTACCGGAGCCGCCGATGCGTGAGGGGCCCCGACGGGGGGCCCTCACGCATCGGCGGCAAGATCCGTCGGGCGGACCCTAGCGTCGGGCGCTGCCGACGGCCGGCTCGCTCCACTGCTCGGGGACGGTGACCGGCTGGTCCGCGGTCTCCCGGGCGGGCACCCGGGGCAGCTTGTACACCCACTCGTGGTAGAGCCAGCGGGCGGCGAGGAAGCCGACCGTCAGGCAGATCAAGCCGCCGACGGCGTCCATCCAGAAGTGGTTGGCGGTCGAGATGATGACCGTCAGGGTGGCCAGCGGGTACAGCAGGCCGAGCACCCGGACCCAGGTCCGCCGGGCCAGGAAGAAGATCGCCAGGCCGCACCAGGTCGACCAGCCGATGTGCATCGAGGGCATGGCGGCGTACAGGTTGGAGACGTGCGCGGCCGGACCGGAGGCGAACGAGCCCCAGGTGTGGTGGGTCTGAACGGTGTCGATGAAGCCGCCGTCCGTCATCAGCCGGGGCGGGGCCAGCGGGAAGAAGTAGAAGCCGACCAGCGCGATCCCGGTGGTGACGAACAGCACCGTGCGGGCCGCGACGTAGCGCCCGGGGTGGCTGCGGTAGAGCCAGACCAGCACGCCGATCGTGATGATGAAGTGCAGCGTCGCGTAGTAGTAGTTCATCCCGGTGATGAGCCACCCGACGCTGTCCGCGGCGTGGTTGATCGAGCGCTCCACGGCGATGCCGAGGTGGTGCTCCAGATCCCAGATCCAGCTCGCGTTCCGCTGGGCCACCGCCTCCTGCTCGGGGACGGCGTTGCGGACGATCGAGTAGAGCCAGTAGCTGATCCCGATCAGCGCCAGCTCGAACCAGATCCGCGGCCGGGCCGGTGAGCGGCGCTGGTCGCGGACGCGGTTGCGCAGGGCGGCGGTGCGGGACTGGGCGGCACGGGTGGCTCCTTCGGGCCGCCGGGCCGCGGTGGCCCCGGCTGCCTCGGAACCGCCACCGTGGGCCGTGGCGGCGCGCCCGGTGTCGCCTCGCTGGATCTCGGTCGGTTCCCCCATGGGCGAGAAGTCTGCCAGACCACTCGTAGCCGTCTGCTCATCCTCTGGAAGTGGATTCTTCACCGGATGTCCCCCTCCAGGGGTAGGGGGCGGATCCCACCGGGGTAGGGGGTGCGATCGGGTCTGGTGGTTACCGGTGGGACGGACATACGTCCCATTGTCACGCCGTCCGCCGTTGGGACGTAACCGGGGTCGCCGGGAGGGCCGCAGGCCTGGATTTTCCCGGCACGAAACCGTTTCTGCATCTTGCTGAAACATATTGCAGGCCGCTAGCTTCCTGGGAAATCGATCGCCCCTTCCCCTAAGGGAGCCCCTCAGTGACCGATGCCGCGCTCCGCCCCGGGCGGAGCCCCGCTCCACCGCGCACCGGCCGGCGCAGACCCGGCCGCACGGCCGCGCTGCTGGCCGCCGCGCTGACCGCCGCCACCCTCGGCGGCGCCCCCGCGGCCCTCGCCGCCGCCCCGCCGGCCCCGCCCTCGGACGCCGCGCTGGCGGCCACCGCCGGGCGGCACGACCTCACCCGCGAGCAGTACTACTTCGTCCTGCCCGACCGCTTCGCCAACGGCGACCCCGGCAACGACACCGGTGGCATCACCGGCGGACGGCTGGACAACGGCCTCGACCCGAGCGACAAGGGCTTCTACCACGGCGGCGACCTGGCCGGCCTGATCCAGAAGCTCGACTACATCCAGAACCTCGGCACCACCGCGATCTGGATGGCCCCGATCTTCAAGAACAAGCCGGTGCAGGGCAGCGGGGCCGACGCCTCGGCCGGCTACCACGGCTACTGGATCACCGACTTCACCCAGGTCGACCCGCACTTCGGCACCAACGAGCAGCTCAAGGAGCTGATAGCCAAGGCGCACGCGCGCGGCATCAAGGTCTTCTTCGACGTCATCACCAACCACACCGCCGACGTCATCGACGACGCCGAGCAGCAGCACGGCTACCGCTCCACCGGCGCCTACCCGACCCTGGACGCGGACGGCAACCCGGTCGACGAGACCGCGATCGCCGACGCCCGCAGCCCCTGGCCGAAGACCACCAAGGACTCCTTCCCCTACACCCCGGTCTTCCGCACCCCGGCCGACGCCGAGGCCAAGACCCCGTCCTGGCTCAACGACCCGGCGCTCTACCACAACCGGGGGGACTCCACCTTCGTCGGCGAGTCCGCCACCGAGGGCGACTTCAACGGCCTGGACGACCTCGACACCCAGAACCCCCGGGTGGTCAAGGGCTTCGAGCAGGTCTACCAGCAGTGGGTCAAGGACACCGGGGTCGACGGCTTCCGGATCGACACCGTCAAGCACGTCGACCTGGCCTTCTGGCAGCAGTGGGCGCCCGCGCTCAAGGACTTCGCCGCCAAGCAGGGCAACAAGAAGTTCTTCATGTTCGGCGAGGTCTACTCCGGGGACCCGGCCGTCACCTCGCCCTACGTCACCAAGGGCAAGCTCCAGGCCACCCTGGACTTCCCGTTCCAGGGCGCGGCCCGGTCCTACGTCTCCCAGGGCGGCTCGGCCCGGAACCTGGCCGACGTCTACGGCCAGGACTACCGCTACACCAGCGCCGACACCGACGCCTACGAGCTGCCGACCTTCCTCGGCAACCACGACATGGGCCGCTTCGGCTCCTTCCTGCTCGCCGACAACCCGGGCGCCGACGACGCCACCCTGCTGAAGAAGGACCGGCTCGGCAACGAGCTGCAGTTCCTCACCCGCGGCCAGCCCGTCGTGTACTACGGCGACGAGCAAGGCTTCACCGGCGCGGGCGGCGACAAGGACGCCCGGCAGGACATGTTCGCCTCCAGGACGGCCTCGTACAACGGCGACCGGGTGCTCGGCGGCCCCTCCGGCCCCGCCGACCGGTACGGGCAGGGCGGCGAGCTCTACCAGGGCATCGCCGGCCTGGCCGAGCTGCGCCGCGCCAACCCGGCACTGGCCGACGGCGCGCAGATCGAGCGCTACGCCGCCGACGGCGCGGGCGTGTACGCCTTCTCCCGGATCGACGCCGGCCAGCAGGTCGAGTACCTGGTGGCGGTCAACAACGCCACCGAGGCGAAGACCGTCACGCTGGACACCTTCTCGGCGGGCATGGGCTTCGACCCGATCTACCCGTCGGCGGGCTCGCGGATCACCAGCGGCGCCGACCGCAAGGTGACGGTGACCGTGCCGGCGCTGTCCTCCGTGGTGTTCAAGGCGGGCGCCAAGCTCGCCCCGGTCGCCGCCGCGCCGCAGCTCTCGGTCCGGCCGCCCGCGGACGGATCCACCGGGCTCGTGACGATCGGCGCCACGCCGGACGGCGGCGGCTTCGACCGGGTCTCCTTCGCCGCCCAGATCGGCAACGGGCCCTGGCAGACCCTGGGCACCGCCGACACCGGGAAGTACGCGGTGACGCAGGACCTGGGCGCCGTCGCCCCCGGCACGGTGGTGCGCTACAAGGCCGTCGTCCAGGACTCCAGCGGCCACCTGCGCTCCGCCACCGCGAGCTTCACCACCGGCACCCCCGCGCCCGTGCCGGTGCCCACCGCCGGTGCCCGCCCGTACGCCGTCGTCCACTACAACCGGCCGGACGGCGACTACGACGGCTGGAACCTCTACGCCTGGGGCGACCTCGCCGACGGCGAGGGCACCCAGTGGCCCGCCGGGCACCCCTTCACCGGGCGGGACGCGTACGGCGCCTTCGCGTACGTGCGGCTCAAGCCCGGCGCCTCGGACATCGGCTTCATCGTGGAGAAGAACGGCGTCAAGGACGTGGACGCCGACCGGCACCTCGACGTCGGCGCCACCGGCGAGGTCTGGCTGAAGCAGGGCGACCCGACCGTCCGCACCACCGACCCGGGCCCGGCTGACAGCCCGCCCGCCGGCACCGCCGTCATCCACTACAACCGGGCCGACGGCAACTACGACGGCTGGGGCCTGCACGACTGGACCGGCGCCGCCACGCCCACCGACTGGGGCAAGCCGCTGCTGCCGGCGCGCCGCGACGCCTTCGGCGCCGTCTTCGAGGTGCCGCTCGCCCCCGGGGCGACCAGCCTCAGCTACATCCTCCACAACGGCAACGACAAGGACCTGCCCGCCGACCAGTCGCTGGACTTCGCCGTCAACGGCCGGGAGGTGTGGGTCCTCGGCGGCCGCGAGGGCTACCTGCTGCCGCAGAACCCCGCCGCCTCCTCGCAGTTGGACCTCTCCGGTGCCAAGGCCCAGTGGATCGACGCGAAGACCGTCGTCGTCCCGGCGAACTACGGTGCCACCGACCAGGCCCTGGCCGGCGGCACCAGTGCCCAGCTGGTCTACGACCCGCAGGGCGGCATCCGCGCCGACAAGGGCGTGCTGACCAAGCCGGGCCAGTGGATCCGGCTCACCCCCGTCACGGGCGGGCTGACCGGCGCCCAGAAGGCCAAGTACCCCCATCTGGCGGGTTACCGGGCCTTCACCGTGGACGCCCGGGACACCGCCCGCGTCCCGGCCGCGCTGCGCGGCCAGCTGCTGTTCACCGAACACCTGCCCAGCGGCGCCGCGTTGGCCGCCACCGGGGTGCAGACCCCGGGCGTGCTGGACGACTTGTACGCCGGCCGGACCGGAAAGGTGGACTTCGGCCCGGCGTACTACGACGGCAAGGTCGCGCTCTCGCTCTGGGCGCCGACCGCCCAGCAGGTGTCCGTCCAGGTCTTCGACAGCGCCACCGGGGGCACCCCGAGGACGCTTCCGCTGAAGCTGGACGACGAGACCGGCGTGTGGGAAGTCGTCCGGGACAGGAAGGAGTTGGACGGCAAGTACTACCTGTACCAGGTGAAGGTCTGGGCGCCCTCGGTGCAGCAGCTGGTGGTCAACACCGTCACCGACCCGTACTCGGTGGCGCTCGCCACCGACTCCGAGCGCAGCCTGGTCGCCGACCTCGACGCCAAGGAGCTCAAGCCGGCCGGCTGGGACGACCAGGCCCACCCGAAGGCGATCCCGCCCGCGCAGCAGCAGATCCAGGAACTCCACGTCCGGGACTTCTCGGTGGAGGACACCAGCGTCCCGGCCGCCGAGCGCGGCACCTACCTGGCCTTCACCGAGTCGAACTCGGCCGGGATGCAGCACCTCCGGGACCTCGCCAAGGCCGGGGTGACCACCGTCCACCTGCTGCCGACCTTCGACATCGCCACCATCCACGAGAACCGGGCGGACCAGAAGCTGCCCGCCTGCGACCTCAAGTCCCTTCCCCCGGACGGGCCGAAGCAGCAGGAGTGCGTGGCGGCCGTCGCCGCCGACGACGCCTACAACTGGGGCTACGACCCACTGCACTACAACGTGCCGGAGGGCTCCTACGCGACCGATCCGAACGGCACCGCCCGTACCGTGCAGTTCCGGCAGATGGTCCAGGCGATGCACGCGGCCGGGCTGCGGGTGGTGCTGGACGTGGTCTACAACCACACCGCCGCCAGCGGCCAGGCCGAGCGCTCCGTCCTCGACAAGGTGGTGCCCGGCTACTACCAGCGGCTGGACGCCGACGGCAAGGTGACCACGGACAGCTGCTGCGCCGACACCGCGCCCGAACACGCCATGATGAACCGGCTGGTGGTCGACTCGGTGACGTTGTGGGCCCGGGAGTACCAGGTCGACGGCTTCCGCTTCGACCTGATGGGCCTGGACCCGAAGTCCACCATGCTGGACGTACAGGCCGCGCTGCGGAAGATGACGCCCGAGTCGGACGGGGTGGACGGCAAGAACGTCTTCCTCTACGGCGAGGGCTGGAACTTCGGCACCGTCGCGAACAACGCCCGGTTCGAGCAGGCCACCCAGGCCAACATGGCCGGCACCGGCATCGCCACCTTCGACGACCGGATCCGCGACGCCGCCCGCGGTGGCAACTTCATGCTGAGCTCCGCGCCCCAGCAGGGCTTCGCCTCCGGGCTGTACACCGACCCCAACGGCTCGGCCGCGAACGGCACTCCGGAGGAGCAGAAGGCCCGGCTGCTGCACCAGATGGACCAGCTGAAGGTCGGACTGACCGGCAACCTGGCCGGCTACTCCTTCACCGACAGCTCGGGCAAGGCCGTCACCGGCGCCCAGGTCGACTACAACGGCGCCCCGACGGGGTACGCGGCCAAGCCGGGCGAGGCGGTGGAGTACGTGGACGCCCACGACAACACCGACCTGTTCGACGCTCTCGCGTACAAGCTGCCGGCAGGCACCCCGCCCGCCGACCGGGCCCGGATGCAGGCCCTCGGGCTGTCGCTGACCGCGCTCACCCAGGGCGCGGGCTTCGCCCAGGCCGGCAGCGACCTGCTGCGCTCCAAGTCGCTCGACTCCAACTCCTACGACTCGGGGGACTGGTTCAACGCGATCCACTGGGACCCCTCGCAGGGCAACGGCTGGGGTCGGGGCCTGCCGATGGCCAAGGACAACCAGGAACTCTGGCCGGCCGCCAAGTCCCTGCTGGCCAACCCGGAGTCGACCGTCGGCGCGGCCGACATCCGGGCGACCAGCGCGCAGTTCCAGGACTTCCTGCGGATCAAGCAGTCCTCGCCGCTGTTCTCGCTGCCGACCCTGGCCGACGTCCAGCGGCGGCTGTCGTACCCGCTCTCCGGCACGCCCGGTGAGACGCCCGGGGTGATCACCCTGCACCTGGACGGCACCGGGCTGGCCGGGGCCCAGAAGGGCGTCACCGTGGTGTTCAACGCCACGCCCACCGCCCAGGCGCAGACCGTGGCGGCCCTGAAGGGGACGAACCAGGCGCTGCACCCCGTCCAGGCGGGCGGGCTGGACGGGGTGGTGAAGCAGTCCGGCTTCGACGCCGCGACCGGCACCTTCACCGTGCCGGGCCGGACCGTGGCGGTGTTCGTGCAGGGCTGATTCCGCCGGCCCCGACTCCCGGGCCCCGCAGCGCCGTTCCGGTGCTGCGGGGCCCGGTTCCGTTCCGGCCGGGGTTTGGCCGGAATCAGGTGGTGGCACGGCCGGAACTGTGACGTGCCGGGCCGGTCCGGCGCTGCCGGAGGCCCGGTGGGGTCGGCGGTGGGACCGAGTGCTGGTCAGTCACCTCCGGTGGTGATCGAACTTTGTCGATGGCATGAAAACCGTGTTCAAGACTTCGTCATGACGTAACACAACTGACGAAACGTCGTGCATACGGTTTCGGTAATTAATCGGCCAATCGGTGGCATGCATCTGTCATTAACGACGCGTTTGCTGCCACGATTCCTCCGGCTGCAGACGAGGGGGCCCCACCCCCCGGTGCAGCTGCCCCAGTTCAGGTGCAGCGCGTCCCAACCTGCAAAGAAACCGCACGACTCGTGAGCACCGCATCTTGCGCCGAACCTTGCGCCGCACGTCGCACCGCACCTCGCACCGCACCTCGCACCTCTGTCGCACCCGACGGAGGCCCCCACTGCGCCGCAACCCCGCGGCCCAGGTTCTCTCCACCGTGCGCGCACCCGCGCCGGTCGGAAAAGGAGTCCGCATGTCTCGTCACGCTCACGCCCGGAAGGCGGCAGTCGTCCTGGCCGCCACCACGGCGCTGCTGGTCACCGGCATACCGGTGATCGCACAGGCCGCCCCGGACGCGCCGACCGCCGTCGCCACCCAGCAGGCGAGCCGGGCCGCGCTGATCGCCTCGGCGAACCAGCAGACCGCCTCGCTGGCCCAGGCGCTCGGCCTGAGCGGCAAGGAGCAGCTGGTCACCAAGGACGTCGTCCAGGACGCCAACGGTGCCCGCCACCTGCGCTACGAGCGCACCTACGCCGGACTCCCGGTCCTCGGCGGCGACCTGATCGTCCACCAGGACGCCGCGGGCGCCACCAAGAGCGTGACCAAGGCCAGCGAGGCCAACCTCGCCGGCGTGGACACCACCCCCGCGCTGGCCGCGCCGAAGGCCCAGGAAGCCGCGCTCGCCGCCGAGCAGGGCACCGTCGACGGCGCGCCCCGGCTGGTCGTGTGGGCCGCCGACGGCACCCCGAAGCTCGCCTGGGAGACTGTGGTCAGCGGCCGCGAGTCGGACGGCACCCCGAGCAAGCTGCACGTCGTCACCGACGCCAAGACCGGTGCCGTGCTCAGCAAGGCCGACGGCATCAAGCGCGGCAGCGGCAACGGCGTCTTCGTCGGCCAGGTGCCGCTGACCACCACCCAGAGCGGCTCGACCTACTCGCTCAAGGACGCCACCCGCGGCGGCCAGTACACCACCGACATGAGCAACGGCACCTCCGGCAACGGCACGCTGTTCAGCAAGTCGAGCGACACCTGGGGCAACGGCCTGGCCAGCAACCGGGAGTCGGCCGCCGTCGACGCCCAGTACGGCGCCGCGGTCACCTGGGACTTCTACAAGAACACCTTCGGCCGCAACGGCATCAAGAACGACGGCGTCGGCGCGATGAGCCGGGTCCACTACGACACCGGCTACGTCAACGCCTTCTGGGACGACGGCTGCTTCTGCATGACCTACGGCGACGGTTCGGGCGACACCCACCCGCTCACCGAACTCGACGTCTCCGGCCACGAGATGAGCCACGGCGTCACCTCGGCCACCGCCAACCTGAACTACTCGGGCGAGTCCGGCGGCCTCAACGAGGCCACCTCCGACATCATGGGCACGATGGTCGAGTTCTACGCCAACCTGTCCAAGGACGTGCCGGACTACCTGATCGGCGAGCTGATCGACATCAACGGCAACGGCACGCCGCTGCGGTACATGGACAAGCCCTCCAAGGACGGCACCTCGGCCGACTCCTGGTACTCGGGCGTCGGCAACCTGGACGTGCACTACTCGTCCGGTGTCGCCAACCACTTCTTCTACCTGCTGGCCGAGGGCAGCGGCGCCAAGGTGATCAACGGCGTCAGCTACAACAGCCCGACGGTCAACAACATCACCGTCTCCGGCATCGGCCGGGACAAGGCGGCACAGGTCTGGTACAAGGCGCTGACCGCGTACATGACCTCCACCACCGACTACGCCGCCGCCCGCACCGCGACCCTGAACGCGGCCACCGACCTGTACGGCGCCAACAGCGCCGAGTACAACGCGGTCGCCACCGCCTGGGCCGCCGTCAACGTCGGCTCGCTGCCCAACCCGGGCGGGGTCAGTGTCACCAGCCCGGGCAACCAGTCCACCGCGGTGGGCGGTTCGGTCAACCTGCAGATCAAGGCCTCGGGCGGGACGGCGCCGCTGTCCTACTCGGCCAGCGGGCTGCCGGCCGGGCTGGCCATCAACGCGAGCACCGGTGTGATCACCGGCTCGCCGACCGCCGCGGGCAGCTCCAACGTGACGGTCACGGTGAAGGACTCGGCCGGCAAGTCCGGTACGACCAGCTTCACCTGGACGGTCACCGGTGGTGGCGGCGGCAGCTGCACCCCGGCCCAGCTGCTCGGCAACGCGGGCTTCGAGACCGGCACGGCCTCGCCGTGGACGGCTTCGAGCGGCGTGGTGGACAACAGCTCCTCCGAGCCGGCCCACGGTGGCAGCTGGAAGGCGTACCTGGACGGGTACGGCAGCACCCACACCGACTCGCTGTCGCAGACGGTGACCATCCCGGCGGGCTGCAAGGCGACGCTGAGCTTCTGGCTGCACATCGACACCGCCGAGTCGGGCTCGACGGCGTACGACAAGCTGGCGGTGACGGTGAACGGCACCGCGCTGAAGACCTACTCCAACGCGGACGCGGCGGCCGGCTACCAGCAGCGGACCTTCGACCTCTCGGCCTACGCGGGCCAGACGGTCACCGTGAAGTTCACCGGCACCGAGGACTCCTCGCTGCAGACGAGCTTCGTGATCGACGACACCTCGATCCAGACCGGCTGAGGTCGCGCCGGCTCCTGAGGGACCGGTGAACCAGGACAGGTGAGGGCCCGGCGGCTACGGCTGCCGGGCCCTTGTCGTGTGCCGTTCCGGCTGCTGGCGCCCGGCGACCGGCCGACGACTGCCCATCGACTGCCCGCCGGACGCCCGCCGACTGTCCGTCGATACAGAAACGTATCTCCCGGGACCTTGACGGCCTTTCCCCGTCGCCCTAGGTTCAGCGCTGCAAGTTTCCGGCAAGTTACAGAAACTTCCTGCAGGCTTCACCCCCGGCTGTCCCCCACCCCAGCCACCCCCAGGAGACGACGTGGTCACCACCCCCACCCGCCGGCCCGCCCGTACGGCCGGCGCGCTCGCCGCCTCGGCCGCCCTCGCGCTGTCGCTCGGCACCGCCCTCGGCGCCCCCGCGGCCCAGGCCTCCCCGCCCGCGAACAACGGCAAGGACGTCACCGCCACCCTCTTCGAGTGGCGCTTCGACTCCGTCGCCCAGGCCTGCACCACCACCCTCGGCCCGAAGGGCTACGGCTTCGTCGAGGTCTCGCCGCCCCAGGAGCACATCCAGGGCCCGCAGTGGTGGACCTCGTACCAGCCGGTCAGCTACCAGATCGCCGGGCGGCTCGGCGACCGCACGTCCTTCAAGAACATGGTCGACACCTGCCACGCGGCCGGGGTCAAGGTGATCGCAGACGCGGTGGTCAACCACATGTCGGCCGGCTCCGGCACCGGCACCGGCGGCACCGTGTACACCAAGTACAACTACCCCGGCACGTACCAGGACCAGGACTTCCACACCTGCCGCCAGCCGATCTCCAACTACCAGGACCGCACCAACGTGCAGGACTGCGAGCTGGTCAACCTCGCCGATCTGGACACCGGCAGCAGCTCCGTCCAGACCACCATCGCCCACTACCTGGACGACCTCGGCTCGCTCGGCGTCGACGGCTACCGGATCGACGCCGCCAAGCACATCGCCGCCACCGAACTCGCCGCCATCAAGGCCAAGATGGCCAACCCCAACGCCTACTGGGTGCAGGAGGTCATCTACGGGGCCGGCGAACCCATCCAGCCCACCGAGTACACCGGCAACGGCGACGTCGACGAGTTCCGGGTCGGCACCGACCTCAAGCGCATCTTCACCGGCGACAAGCTCGCCAACCTCAGCAGCTGGGGCGCCTCCTGGGGCTACCTGCCGAGCAACCAAGCGCGCAGCTTCATCGACAACTGGGACACCGAGCGCAACGGCTCCACCCTCAACTACACCTACGGCAACACCTACACCCTGGCCAACGTCTTCCTGCTGGCCTCCACCTACGGCTCGCCCAACATCTACTCCGGCTACTCCTTCGCCAGCACCGACGACGGCCCGCCCAACGGCGGCACCGTCAACGCCTGCTACCAGGACGGCTGGAACTGCACCCACGCCTGGCGGCAGATCGCCAACATGGTCGGCTTCCGCAACGCGGTCGCGGGCACCGGGGTGACCGACTGGTGGTCCAACGGCAACAACGCGATCGCCTTCGGCCGTGGCAACCGGGGCTACGTCGCGATCAACCACGAGACCGGCGCGATCACCCAGACCTTCCAGACCGGGCTGCCGGCCGGCACCTACTGCGACGTCCAGCACGGCGACCCGCAGCCCGGCGGAGGCTGCACCGGCCCGACGTACCAGGTCGGCGCCAACGGGCAGTTCACCGCGACGGTCGGCGCGGGCGACGCGGTCGCGCTCTACGTCCAGCCCGGCACGAGCGCCTCCGACACGAGCGCCTCCGGCGCGTCCTTCAACGTCAACGCCACCACCTCGTACGGGCAGAACCTCTACGTGGTCGGCGACGCCCCGGCGCTCGGCGGCTGGGACCCGGCCAAGGCGCTGCCGCTCTCCTCGGCCGGCTACCCGGTCTGGTCGCTGGCGCTCTCGCTGCCGGCCGGCACCTCGTTCCAGTACAAGTACCTGCGCAAGGACGCGAGCGGGGCGGTGACCTGGGAGTCCGGCGCCAACCGGACGGCGACGGTGCCGGCCACCGGGAACGTCACCCTGAACGACACCTGGCGGTCGTAGGTCCGGGCCCTCGGACCCCCGTCAGCCCTGGGCTGACGGGGGTCCCCCGTACGAGTGGCCGAGCCGTTCCAAACCCCCGACAGGGGTACGGCGCTGACAGCATCGCGGGATGAGAGCCACCCCCCTCGTCCTGGACCTCGAACTGTGCGGCGGCCGCTGGGACGGCCACCGCAAGCGGGTGCACGCCACCGCCCCGCCGCCCGCCCTGCGGATGGTGCTCCGCACCCGACTGCCCGTCGCCGAGGACGGCGAGTACTGGCCGACGACCAGCGTCTACCGGCTGGACGGGGCGGACGGCGGGCTGCGGTACCGGTACTCGCACGACGAGTAGCGGGCCAGCGCCGAGTGCCCGGCTGTCCGCCCGGCGGGGTGCCTCGGCCGCGCCCGGTGGCAGCCGCGGCCGGTGTCAGCCGCGGCCGATGTACGGCATGGCCGTCGCTATCACGGTGGCGAACTGCACATTGGCCTCCAGCGGCAGCGCCGCCATGTGCCGGACGGTGCGCGCCACGTCCGCGACGTCCATGGTCGGCTCGGGCGCGATCCGGCCGTCCGCCTGCCGCACCCCCGCGCCCATCGCGGCCGTCATGTCGGTCGCCGCGTTGCCGATGTCGATCTGCCCGCAGGCGATCCGGTACGGGCGGCCGTCCAGCGACAGCGACTTGGTCAGGCCGGTGACGGCGTGCTTGGTCGCGGTGTAGGCGATCGAGTGCGGGCGCGGGACGTGTGCGGAGATCGAGCCGTTGTTGATGATCCGGCCGCCCTGCGGGTGTTGGGCCTTCATCTGCCGGAAGGCGGCCCGGGCGCAGAGGAACGCGCCGGTCAGGTTGAGGTCGACCACCGCCCGCCAGTCCTCGACCGCCAGCTCCTCCACCGGGACGGCCGGGCCGAAGGTCCCGGCGTTGTTGAACAGCAGGTCCACCCGGCCGTGGCGCTCGGCGGCGGTCGCGAACAGCGCGTCCACGGCGGCCGGGTCGGTGACGTCGGTCGGCACCACGTGGGCGGGCAGCACACCGGCGGGGAAGGCGTCGGCCGTCCCGCGCAACTGCTCGGCGCGGCGTCCGGCCAGCACCAGCCGCCAGCCGGCCGCGGCCAGCTCGACCGCGACGGCCCGGCCGACGCCGCTCCCGGCTCCGGTGACGACGGCGATCTGTTCGAGCATGGTGGCTCTCCTCGGTGGCTCGGTGGCTCGGTGCCGGCACGGGCGCACTCCGCCCGGACGCTGCCGGCGGGCGTGCTGAGGCGATCGTTCCGGATGTGCGGACCGCCGTCACTGGGCAAAGCGCCCAAAATCCGGACCGCCCGGGAGGCCGGCCGCTGTGGCCCCCGCCGTCCGGCCCCCGCCGTCCGACGGGACCGGTGAAGGCCTTTACCTGATCGCGAACAAACATTGGATTTCCGGTGGCCACCTCGCAACCGGCCGGGCCGGGGCCACGTCATAAGATCGCAGGAAGGTGCGCTTCCGCGAGGGTCCGCGCGCCGTCGCTCCGGGGCCCGCACAGCGTCGCGCCCCGGGCCTGTCCGGCCCCACCGGGGGGCCGCCGCCCGGTCAGACGGACCGGGCGCGACATCGGTCGGAGAGTCCTCACCGTGCTTAGGCAGTCGTCCCGTTCCCGTGCCGTCCTGACCGGCGCCGCCGTGCTCGCCCTGGCCGCCTCGCTCGCGGCCTGCGGAGGGTCCGACGGCGGGAAGGGGAAGGGCTCCTCGGCCGACGGCACCCCGGCGGCGACCCCCGCCGAGGGCAGCCCGCTCGCGGGCACCACCGGGACGCCCTCCGCCGAGCAGCCCACCCCGGCCAACGGGAAGGTGCTGATGCCGACCGGTCCGGCCGCGAACCTCACCAAGGTCCGGGACACCGGCGCGGGCCCGATCATGATGACCAAGGTGGCCGGTGCGAAGTCCGGTGTCACCGGCCAGGTCTGGGTCTGGCTGCCGCCCGAGTACAACGACCCCAAGTTCGCCAAGACCGGCTTCCCGGTGCTGACCCTCTACGCGGGCGGCCAGAGCAACGGCTACAACACCTGGACCGACAACCAGCTGCCGATCCAGGAGGTGGACGAGCAGCTGGCCAAGCAGGGCAAGGCCCACCCGTTCATCATGATCATGCCGGTGCAGAACTTCAACGGCGACGAGAAGAACGCGCTGGACTGCTCCGACATCCCGGGTCAGCCGAAGATGGGCACCTGGATGGCCGAGGACATCCCGGCCTGGGTCCGCGCCAACTTCCGCACCCTGAAGGGCCGCGACAGCTGGGGCGTGATGGGCGCCTCCACCGGCGGCTTCTGCAGTGCCAAGATGGCCCTCCAGTACCCGGACGTCTACAAGGCCGCGGTGCCGATCGACGGCTACTTCATCCCGGACTCCGGGCTGTGGAAGGGCCACGACGCCGAGAAGGCGGCCAACAACCCCAACCTGCTGATCACCCAGGGCAAGGCCGACGTCAAGATGTACGTCACCGCGGGCGGCGCCAACGGGTACGAGAAGGACGTGGTCAAGAGCTGGGTGGCCAAGGCCGTCGCCCCGGTGACCATCCAGTACTACGAGCAGCCGGGTGGGAAGCACCTCACGTCGGACTTCAAGAAGATGATCCCGGACACCCTGCAGTGGCTCACCGCCAACCTGGCGGGGCCGGCCTCGGACTGAGCCGGCACGGTGTGCCGCGGGCGGGTGCCGCCCCGCGCGGAGAGGGCCCTCCACCCATCGGGGTGGCGGGCCCTCCGTCCGTTCCGGGTCCTTCCGGGGTTCGTTCCGCATCCGTTCCGCGCGCCTTCCAGGCGCGTCCCGGGGGAGCACGCCCAACCCGCGCGCAGGCCCGTGACCTGCACGTCAATCGGACATTGATTCGCTTCTGATCGACTGAGAGCACCTTGGATGGGGCGGTCCTCACCGGCCGCCCCCGTCCGCCTCACCACGTCGTGAAGAGAGTGTCATGCCGATCCACCTGCTGCCTCAGCCCGCCGCCTCCGTCCCCGCCCAGGCGGAGCCCGGAGTCGACCACCGGGGCGCGGACGCGTACGGCCCGGCCTCGGACGATGAGGCGTTCACCGTCCGCTTCGCGGGGCTGCGGCTCGTCCACGCCGCCCTGCGCCGGGACCTCGCCCGGCTGCCCAACGCGCTCCGGCTGCTCCAGCCCGACGAGGAGGACAAGGGTGAGGCGATGCTGCGGCACTGGACCTTCATGACCGCGATGCTGACCTGCCACCACGAGCAGCAGGACACCCGGATCTGGCCGATCGTGCGGCGCTTCGCGCCCGAGCTGCGCCTGCTGCTCAACTGGCTGGAGGCCGATCACCACAACCTGGACCACTCGTTCACCCGGGTCACCACGCTGGTCCGGATCGCCAGCCGGGACACCGGCAGCGCCTGGCCGGTCGCGTACGCGATGGAGGACCTGGCGGCCCGGCTGGAGACCCACCTGCGGATCGAGGAGCGCCAGTTGCTGCCCCGGATGGAGCGGGTGGTCACCGGCAACTCCCGGCTCGGCGGTCTCGGCGAACTCCTCGACCTGCTGCGCTCGGCGGAGGGTCCGGGTGCGCCGGACGCGCTGGCCTGGCTGCTGGACGGGGTCGACCCGGTGCTGGTCGAGCGGCTGCTGGCCGAGTGCGACGACGATGTGGCCCGCAACTGGCCGCACTGGCAGGCGACCTACCAGCGCTGCACCGCGCCGCTGTGGGGGCCGGTGGACGGCGGCGGTCTGGGGAGCCTGGTCGACTGAGCGCCGGGTCCTTTTTCGGGCCGTTGATCTACGCGCGTGGCATGTGTCGGTGACATATGCCCGATCGCACCTCGGTTGCCGTCGCAGCCTTCGGCGGGGAGCACCCGTTGGACATGACCGTCGGCCACCTCACCGACAAGAACGCCGGCGCCCCCGCACCCCGCAGTCGCGCACCCCGCAGTCGCGCAGCGATCCCGGGCGTACCGGCGGGAACGGCGGGAACGGCGGGAACGGCGGGAACGGCGGGACGGCGGACGCGAGGACGCCAGGACGGGCAGGGCGCCGAAGCCCGTACCGGCCCTACTCCGGCAGCCGGTTGAGCCACTCCAGCGGAGCGACCCGGATCGCCTTCTGCGGCGATCCGTCCCATTCCACCGGAAGGCTGACCGCCTCCAGCGCCGCCGCCACGGCCCGGCCGACCTCCACCGTCCGCCGCCCCGCCGCTGCCGCCGACTCCTCGTCCAGTTCCTCGTCCGACTCCTCCCCGGTGCGGAACGCGCCGTAGCGCAGCATCAGTCCGTGCCCGGCCGCGGCCGCCTCGGTGTCCTGCTGGTGGAAGAAGACGAAGCCCACCGAGTCCTCGTCGGCTTCGCCGCCGATCTCCGCGTAGCCGCAACCGGCGCAGCAGGTGAAGTCCATCGCCGCGACGATGCCCTGATCCTCCAGCAGGTCGAAGGCCTGCCCCAGCCGGTCCACGTCCGTGAACTCCGGCCACCCGGCCTGCTCGGCCAGCCGCTCGCTCCACAGCGGAGCGACGATCCGCTCCGCCTCCTCCTGAGGCAGCCCCTGGTCATCGAGGACCTCGACCAGGGACTCGGCTATCTCGTCCGGCTCCTGGAAGCCGCACCGGATCAACTCGCGAGCCCGCTCGCGGGCTTCGAGCAGCACGTCGGGGGTGAGCGCCGTCTCCTGGGTCATGCCGGGATCCTCGCACCCACCACTGACAATTCCGGTCCGCGGTCCGCGCCGGTGCGCTACCGTCCGCCGATGACCTCTCTGCTGCAACCCCCGCTGATCACCCGGCTGTTGGCCGCCGAGCGCATCCTGATCGCCGGAGCCGGCGGCGGCTTCGACGTGTACGCCGGGCTGCCGATCGCCCTCGCCCTGCGCGCCGCGGGCAAGGAGGTGCACCTGGCCAACCTCTCCTTCACCCACCTCTACGGCCTGCCCGGAGAGGTCTGGCACGAGCCCGACCTGGCCCGGATCGGGCCCGACACCCCCGCCCCCGAGGGCTACTTCCCGGAACGCACCCTGGCCCGCTGGCTGCGTCTGCACGGAATGCCCGACACCGTGTGGGCCTTCCCGACGGTCGGCGTCCGGCTGCTGCGCGAGGCCTACCGCAGACTCGTCGCCCACCTGGGCGTGGACGCGGTCCTGCTGGTGGACGGCGGCACCGACATCCTGATGCGCGGCGACGAGGCCGGACTCGGCACCCCCGAGGAGGACATGGCGAGTCTGGCCGCGGTGGCGGGCCTGACGGAGGTGCCCGAACGGCTGGTCGCCTGCCTGGGCTTCGGCATCGACGCCCACCACGGCGTCAACCACGCCCTGGTGCTGGAGAACCTCGCTGCGCTCGACCGGGCCGGCGGCTACCTCGGTGCCTTCTCCATCCCGCGCGGCAGCCGGGAGGGCGCGCTCTACCTGGACGCGGTCGAGCACGCCCGGGCCGCTTTCCCCGAGCACCCCAGCATCGTCAACGGCTCGGTGGCGGCGGCACTGCGCGGCGAGTTCGGGGACGTGCGGTTCACCGAGCGGACCAAGGGCGAGAAGCTCTTCGTCAATCCGTTGATGACGCTCTACTTCGGGGTCACGGTCGAGGCGCTGGCCGCCGAGAACCGCTACCTGGACCGGTTGGAGCACACCGTGGTGACCCGCCAGATCAGCACCCTGATCGAGGAGTTCCGGGACGAACTGCCGCGACAGCGCCCGCCCCGACAGTTCCCGCACTGACCGGGGGCGGGATCGCCCGAGCAAGCCCCGGGGCCGCTCAGTGCGGGGCGAGCCGGAACTCCAGGTTGCCGAACCGCACCTGGTCGCCCGGCCGCACCCGGATCCCGCCCGCGATCCGCCGCCCGTTCACATGGGTGCCGTTGGTCGACCCGAGGTCGTACAGCACCCAGCCGCCGCCCTCGTGCCGCAGCTCGGCGTGGTGCCGGGAGACCGAGGCGTCGTGCAGCCGCAGCCCCGAGCCGGGGATCCGTCCGATCGTCAACAGCCCGGCCCCGGCCTGCGGCAGGCTCAGCCCGGGAAGCCGCTCGGTGCGCCAGGCCCGGTTCAGCCGGCCACCGAAGGCGGAAACCCGGCCGACCGTCCGCAGGACCAAGCGCTCGACCGGCCCGCCGGTGGGCAGCCCGGCCACCGCCGCGTCCAACTCGCCGCGGCTGGTGGCCTGCAGGACGATGTCCATCCGGCCGAGGAAGGTGTCGTGCGACAGCCGGCCGCTGCCCGCGCCGTCCCGGAGCACCCCGAGCGCCTGGTCCCGTTCGGCGTCGGAGGGCCGGACGGCACCGGTGGGGAGCTCAGGCTGCGTCATGGCCCGATTGTCGGATCGAGCGGCTCCGACTGTCCAGATCGCGCGGTGTCCCGGCGGGTGGTTCGTCCATCGCTTCGTGCCTCACTGAGCGACAGACGCCCGCTCCACCCGAGCGGTTCCAGCCCGTGGGCAGGGCGTTCAGCCCTTCCGGGCGGCCGCCAGGATCTTCTCCGTGGTGTGCAGGAACCGGGACGTCACCGCCCCCCGGTACTGCTTGCCGAACATCTCCCTGGTGACCCATTTGCCGTCCCGCAGGTGGACCACGATGTACGCGGCCCCCGGATCGGCGCCGAGCACCTCGACGTCGCCCTTCGCGGAGCGGTGCGGGAGCGCGAGTTCGGCTGGCAGCGGCTCGGAGAGGAAGGCGACCACCAGCCGGACGTCCGGTGTCACCTCGACGCCCCGGAACGGCTCGGCGGCGAGCAGCGCGGCCACCTCGTCGACCGTCCGCAGCAGCACCGGCACCGGGTAGCCGAGCGCCTGCTCCAGGTGCTCCGCGATCTGCGCGGTCAGTGCGGCGCGGTCCCGCTCGTCGGTGCCGAAGAAGACGTTCCCGCTCTGGATGTACGAGCGGACGTCCCGCAGCCCCAACTCGGTGAAGAGCGCCCGCAGCCGCTCCATCTTCACCGTCCGGCCCCCGACGTTGATGGCCCGGAGGAAGGCGATGTACGTGGTCGTGGTGGTCACCCGGACAGTGTGGCACCGGCCACCGACAACGCCCGCTCACCGACGGCGCCCGCCCGGCACCGCCCGCTCACCGCGGCCCGCCCGCCCGGCACCGCCTGCCCGCCCATCGCCGCCCGCCCATCGCCGCCCGCCCGGCACCGCCCGTACCCGGCGGCCGTCGGTGCCGGGTGCCAGACTGGCGCCATGGTCACCTGGCAGGATTTCGAGCAGGAGGCACCCGAACTCGCGGCCCTGGTACGCGCCCGGTTCGAGGCCGGCAAGCATCACGTCCTGGCGACGCTGCGCAAGGACGGTTCACCCCGGGTCAGCGGCACGGAGATCGACTTCGTCGGCGCCGACGCCTGGCTCGGCTCGATGTACGGCGCGGTCAAGGCGCGCGACCTCCAGCGGGACGCCCGCTTCGCGCTGCACGCCCACCCGGGCGACGAGACCATGGCGGGCGGGGACTCCAAACTCTCCGGCCGCGCGGTGGAGGTCACCGACGAGACCGAGCTCGCCGCCTTCGCGGCCGACCTGCCCGAGCCGCCGCCCACCCCGTTCCACCTGTTCCGGCTGGATCTCCAGCAGGTGGTGCACACCTCCCTGGAGGGCGACGCCCTGTGGGTGCTCAACTGGTACCCGGGCCGACCGGTGGAGCGGACCAAGCTCCACTGACCGGCCGGTCACGTCCTACGGCCCGGTCACGTCCTACGGCCCGGTCACGTCCTACGGCAGGACGGACTTGAGCGCCTCGGGCGTCCGGGCCACGATGGCGTGCCCGTCGTCCGCGGTGATGATCGGGCGCTGGATCAGCACCGGGTGCTCGGCCATCGCCGCGATCCAGCGCTCCCGCTCGCCCGCCTCCCGGGGCCACTCCTTCATCCCCAGGTCCTTCGCGACCGGCTCGTCGGTGCGGGTGATGTCCCACGGTTCCAGGCCCAGGCGCTCCAGCACCTGCTCCAGCTCGGCGGCGGTCGGCGGGTCCTCCAGGTAGCGGCGCACGGTGTACTCGAGCCCTGCGGCGTTCAGCTCGGTGAGGGCCGTCCGACACTTGCCGCAGCGCGGGTTGATCCAGATCTCCATGTCCGCCAGCCTATCGGGGCCCGGCCCGCTCCCGGGTCGCCGGGAACTCCGCCGAGTCCGACCGCGGTTCACGAACCAGCAACCGGGACGTCGGAGGGGAGCACCGCATGGACGGCGCGGCGATCATCGAGCGGCTGATGACGACGGAGGGCAGGACCGACCCGTACCCGCTCTACGCCCGGGCGCACGAGCTCGGCCCGGTGGCCCCGGCGGGGGACGGGATGTTCGTGGTGAGCGGATACGCGGCGGTCAACAAGGTGCTGCGCACGCCCGCGTTCGGCGTGGCGACCGCCGACATGATGGCCGGCCTCGCCCCGGAGTTCGCCGAACACTCCTCGCTCGCCCTGTTCGGCCGCTCGATCCTCCAGCGCAACGCTCCCGACCAGCCCCGGGTCCGCTCGCTGATCGCCTCGGTGTTCACGGCCCGCCGGGTCGCCGCGCTGCGCCCGGCGGTGGAGGCGGCGGTCGGCCGGCTGCTGGACGAGATGGCCGAGCAGGGCGCCGACGGCTCCCCGGTGGACTTCATGGACGCCTTCGCCTTCCGGCTGCCGGTCGGGGTGATCTGCGAACTGCTCGGCGTCCCCGAACGGGACCGCTACCGCTTCCGCGACCTCGCCTCCGACCTGACCGTCGCCCTGGAGATCGTCCAGGACCTCGACGAGCTGGCCGGCGCCGACCGTGCCGCCGACGAGCTGTCCGGGTACTTCACCGCGCTGATCGCCGAGCGGCTGGCCCGCCCGCAGGACGACCTGGTCAGTGACCTCGCCCGGATCGCCGCCGCGGACGGCGAGCGGCTCTCCGGCGCCGAGCTGCTGGCCAACCTGGTGCTGCTGCTGGTGGCCGGCTTCGAGACCACCACGAACCTGCTCGGCAACGGTCTCGCCCTGCTGTTCCGCCACCCCGGGGTGGCTGCCGGGCTGCGCAGCGGCGCCGTCACCCCGGCCGGGTTCACCGACGAGGTGCTGCGCTTCGACTCCCCGGTCCAGGCGACGGCGCGGCTGGCGCTGGAGGAGGGCCTGTCGGTCGAGGGCCTGCCGGTCCCGGCCGACAGCGGGCTGACCCTGCTGATCGGCGCGGCCAACCACGATCCGGCCCGGTACGACCGCCCCGCCGTGTTCGACCCGAGCCGCACCGACAGCCAGCCGCTCAGCTTCGGCGGCGGCACCCACTTCTGCCTGGGCTCCCAGCTGGCGCGGCTGGAGGGCGAGGTCGCGGTGCCCGCCCTGCTGGACCGCTTCCCCCGGCTCGCCCCGGGCGGCGTCCCGACCCGGCGTGACCGACTGGTGCTGCGCGGCTACGAGACGTTGCCGGTGACGGTCCGGTGACCGTGCGCCGGTGAGCCCGCCCGGTCCGGTCCGGTCCGCCGGCGGAAACCGGGACGTTCGGCCGTTCGTGGCTGGGCCGTCCGTGGGGGAGCATGGAGGGACGAATCCGGTCATTCCACGCGAATCCCTATGGCTGGTCAGCCAGGAGGTCCCCGCCGTGTCAGCACCCCGCCCGCCGCAGCTCGCGGTCGCGCAGCAGCGGCCGCCGCGCTGGGTGCCCTGGCTGCCGGTGATCCTGCTGGTCCTGGACCTGATCGCGGAGGCCGTCGTCCCGGACGCGGTCGCCGCCGGCTTCCTGCTCACCGCCCTGCCCGTGGTGGCCGCGTTCAGCTACGGACCGGCGCTGACCGCCGGCACCACCGTCGGCGCGCTGGGCCTCCAACTGCTGCTGGCCCTGCGGGCCGGCCACATCAACGAGCAGCACCACGTCTGGGTCTACATCGCCACCGCGCTCTCCGGGGCGATGGGGACCGCCCTGTCCTGGCAGCGCACCCGGCAGAACCGCAACCTGCTGCAGGCCCGTACGGTCGCCGAGACCCTGCAGCGCACCGTGCTGCGGCCGGTGCCCGAGCGGGTCGGCGGCCTGCGGGTGGCCGGGCTCTACCGTCCGGCCCAGGCCGACGTCCTGGTCGGCGGTGACCTCTACGAAGTGTGCGACACCGCCTTCGGCGTCCGGGTGCTGCTCGGCGACGTCCGTGGCAAGGGCCTGGGCGCCGTCCGCACCGTCGCCGACGTGCTCGGCGCCTTCCGGGCGGCCGCCCACGACACCCCGGGCCTGGTCGAACTCGCCGACCAGCTGGACCGCGCGGTGCTCCGCGACGCCGCCGACCGCGGCGACGACGAGCTGTTCGTCACCGCCGTCCTGCTCCAGTACCGCCCGGGCACCGACTGCGTGGAGATCGTCAACCGCGGCCACACCACCCCGCTGCTGCTCGGCCCGGGCACCATCGCCCCGCTGACCTGCGCCGACGAACTCCCGCTCGGCCTCGGCCACCTCGGACCCGAGGACGAGCCCGCCAAGCCGGCCACCGTCGCCCTGCCCCCGGGCCACACCGTCCTGCTCTACACCGACGGCGTCAGCGAGGCCCGCGACGCCACCGGTTCCTTCTACCCGCTCGCCCCGCGCCTCGCCGCCCTGGGCAGCACGGCGCCCGACCAGGTGGTCTCCTTCCTCGCCCAGGACGTCCACCAGTACGCCGGCCTGCTCGCCGACGACCTCGCCGTCCTCGCCCTCACCCCTGGACGGGCCCGCCCCGCTCCCACGGGCTCGCGAACGGCACCGCCCGCTCCCGCGGGCCCAACCCCGCCACCGCCAGCGGCTCCGGGTCGTACTCCGCACTGACCGGCCGCAACTCCCGGTAGAACCCCGCCACCACCCGCTGATCCGCCCGCCGGAACCCCTCCCTGTCGTCCCATCCGGCCATCACCGCCCCCGAACTCACCGTCGAATACGGCCTCGGAATCGGCCCGTGAGGCCGGGTGCGCGACCGTGTGGTCGTGATCGGGCCCGCGCCGCCGTCGACGCCGGACTCAGCCGCCCTTACAGCAACGGCCGCACCGAGGGCGTCAACACGCGAACCAAGCGGATCATGAGGCAGATGCACGGCCGTGCCGGGTTCCCCCTGCTCCGCCAACGCATCCTCCTCCAGTGACCACCACGCAGCGTCACCACCGATTACGGGACGGAGCCAATCGCTGGACACGTCCGTCGCTCGCCCCGCCGGAACCGTTGCCCAGTGGCTCCCGGTGGTTGGCAGGGGGGCCGTGACACGCGTGCATCCGAACGGCCTATCGGCAAACCAGCTCCCAGCGAACTACCGTTCGTGCACGCCTGTAAGGCGTTCGAGTGAGGCCTGCTCGACCGCATGGAGCGGCGGTCCCGGTGCCTGCCACTCTGTGGACCATGATCACCAGAAGGTCCCTCTTCTCCGCTGCGGCCTCCGCCGCGGCCGTGGGCTCGCTCTCCGGCCTCTCCGCGACCTCGCACGCCGCCGAACCGGTGCGCGACGCGAACTCGCTGACGATGGCCCGCCGGATCCTGCTCACCGACGAAGCCCACAACGACCTGACCCTGGAATACCTCAGACTCCTCACCGGAAAGTCCCCGATGCGGGCCGCCCGTGAACGCGACGTCCTGGTGGTGGGGGCCGGGGTGGCCGGGATGGTCTGCGCCCGGCTGCTGCGCGCCGCCGGGCACCGGGTGCGCGTGCTGGAGGCCAACCGCAGCCGGGTGGGCGGCCGGGTGAAGACCTTCCGGGGCGAGGTCTGGCAGGACTCCAGGCTGCGGGCGGAGGCCGGCGCCATGCGGATCCCTTCCAGCCACGTCCTCACCCTCGCGCTCGCCGACCACCTCGGCGTCGCCCGCCGCCCGTTCCACCTCCTCGACACCGACCCGACACCCGACCGCACCTCCGGCGACAGCCGGGTCACGTACACCTCCTGGACGGGCGAGACCTTCAGCACCGGAACGCGGCCCCCGTACTTCGCGCCACCCGCCCTCGGCTCACGGCTGATCCACGTCAACGGCCAGACCGTCACCAAGGCCGCCTACGCCGCCGACCCACGGCCCGTCAACAAGTCCTTCGGCTGGGACAGCGGGCAGACCGCGGCCGCCGCCCTCGACGAGGCGCTGGCCACCGCCCGCTCCTACACCCAGACCAGGAACCCGGACGGCACCTGGTCGGACAAGGGCATCGAGGACCGGGTCGACGGCGCGGCCCGCCTGCTGCACGAACTGGACGGCTACTCCCTCCGTCGCTACCTGACGGACATCGCGCACTGGGACGAACCGCAGATCCAGGCGGTCGGCACCCTGGAGAACCTCACCAGCCGCCTCTCCTACGGGTTCCTGCACTCGGCCCTGGACGCCGTCGACATCAACCCGGCCGTCACCTACTTCGAGTTCTCCGACGGCACGGACGCCCTCACCACCGCCCTGGCCCGAGGCCTGCCGATCGAACAGGACCGCGTGGTCACCAAGGTCCTGCTCGACCCCTCCGGCAGCGTGACCGTCCTCGCCGCTCCCGAGACCGGCCCCGAGGACGAAGCCTGCGCCGGCGCCATCGGTGCACCGGTGCACGAGTACCGGGCCGACGCCGTGGTCCTCGCCGTACCGTTCGCTGCGCTGCGCCACGTCGACTTCGACCCGCTGCTGCCGTACGGGAAGCGGCGGGCGATCAACGAACTGCACCACGACACCGCGCACAAGGTGCTGCTGGAATTCACCGAGCGCTGGTGGGAGTGGGACGAGGACAACTGGCGCGGCCGGACGGGCGACGCGTACCGCCCCGCGCCCCACGGGCCCGCCCGGCCGGCCACCGGTGGCGGCTGCGTCAGCGACGAGGCCAGCCGCTTCGTCTACTTCCCCTCCCACCCCAGTGACCTGGGCGCACCCGGCGGCGTCGTGCTCGCCGCCTACAACTGGGCGGAGGACGCGATGCGCTTCGACGCCCTCGCCCCCGACGACCGGCGCACCGAGGCGCTCGACCACCTCGCGGCCCTGTACGGCAACCGGATCCGGCAGTTCGCCACCGACCGTTCGGTGTCACAGTCCTGGCTGCGCAACCGATGGGCACTGGGCGAGGCGGTCGTCGAGACACCCGGCCAGCTGACCAGCCTCGGACCGCACGTCGCCACGCCCGTCGACGGCCGGCTCTACTTCGCGGGGGACCACTGCCAGCCGCGCTACCACGCCTGGATCGCGGGTGCCGTGGCCTCCGGGGTGGAGGCCGCGCTCCAGGTCAACACCAGTGCCTGACCCTGTCACCTCACGCACGGCCGCGCCGGTTCCGGGCGTCGGGCCCACGACACCGGCTCCGTCACCCGACTGTCCCGGCCCCGAGCCGACACCGCCTGCGGCCACCTCCCCGCCCGCGACCATCGCACCGGGCACCGCGCATGCCTCGCCGAGCGCGGTGCCGCCGGCGAACCAGACCCCGTCGGCAGTGCCACGGCCCACCGCCCAACCCCCTGTCCCACCGGCCCCGCAGCAGTCGACCGCCGCCGCGCTCCAGCGACCCCCCGCGCCCGCCGTCCCGGCCCCGGCTCCCGTTCCGGTTCCTCCCCCCGCCGCGGCGGCCGCCGAGTCCGCCCCACAGGAAGGGCCCGCGCCAGCCGCAGCCGAGCGGACCACCACACCCGCCGACCGCCCTACCGGGTCCGCCGCGGTGACACCGAGCCCCACCGCGCTCAGCAGCGGTGTCACGGCCCCGGCCACCGTCGCCGCGCCACACATCTCGCAGCCCTCGACCCTGGAACCCGCGGACCTGTCCGTGGTCCTCGTCTCCCTGCTCCTCCTCGCCGTCCTGCTGCCCGCGGCGGTGAGCGCCGTCGCGTCGTCCCACTGGAGGAACCGTTGATCTTCGTCGTCGTGCCCGTCGTGGCGATCGCCTTCAGCGTCGGGCTCCTGGTCGCCGTGGCACGACTCAGACCCGGCGGCATGACCCCGCACGCCGCGTTGGCGCCCGTGCCCAACGTGCTGGCCTCGGTCGTCGTGCTCCTCTCCAGCTTCGAGGTCGTCACCGGCTGGGCCAACCGCGCCAGTTCACACCCGCTCCACCCACCGGGCGTCGTCTTCGTGGTCGACGTCCTCGCGGCGGCCTGTCTACTGGCCTATCCGGCGGTCGCCGGCCTCCCCTACACCCTTCGCAACCGAATCCTGGTCGGCATGTTCGCACTGCCGGTCGGAGCCCTGCTGGCGCTCTCCTGGGAGCTGCAGCGATGACCGGTCCAGGGGCGATACCGCCCGCGAACGTGTGGACGCAGCCGGGATGGTCGGCATCGCACCTGCTGGACGCGCCTGCTCTCGCTTCGACCCGGGGCACATCCGGGGGCATGAGGGCCCAAAGCCCCACAAGATGCAAGATGCATCACTCGGGGCTCGTTGGCTCAGGCGCCAGAGGCACTGCACAGAACTCCTGCCGAGATCGAACCCAGTGCACTCCCATTTCGCATCGCGAAGCCCAGAGCGTTCGGGGTGAGTCGGCAGCCTAGCGTTTCCGCAGGTCAGAGCCTTGCCTGACCTGCGGAAACGATGAGAGACCAAACAGCGTCTCCGCAGGCCGGGGGGCCTACAGGTCGTAGTACAGCTCGAACTCGTGCGGGTGGGGCCGGAGGGCGATCGGGGCGATCTCGTTGGTGCGCTTGAAGTCGATCCAGGTCTCGATCAGGTCCGGGGTGAAGACGTTGCCGGCGAGGAGGTACTCGTGGTCGGCCTCGAGGGCCTCCAGGACGGCGGGGAGGGAGGAGGGCACCTGGGGGACGTTGGCGTGCTCCTCGGGGGCGAGCTCGTAGAGGTCCTTGTCGACGGGCTCGAGCGGCTCGATCTTGTTGCGGATGCCGTCGAGGCCGGCCATCAGCATGGCGGAGAAGGCCAGGTACGGGTTGGAGGACGGGTCCGGGGCACGGAACTCGATGCGCTTGGCCTTGGCGTTGGAGCCGGTGATCGGGATGCGGATCGCGGCCGAGCGGTTGCGCTGCGAGTAGACGAGGTTGACCGGCGCCTCGAAGCCGGGCACCAGGCGGTGGTAGGAGTTCACCGAGGGGTTGGTGAAGGCCAGCAGGGAGGGGGCGTGCCGGAGCAGGCCGCCGATGTAGTAGCGGGCGGTGTCGGAGAGGCCGGCGTAGCCCTGCTCGTCGTAGAAGAGCGGGGAGCCCTCGGTCCACAGCGACTGGTGGACGTGCATGCCCGAGCCGTTGTCGCCGAAGATCGGCTTCGGCATGAAGGTGGCCGTCTTGCCGTTCCGCCAGGCGACGTTCTTGATGATGTACTTGAACAGCATCAGGTCGTCGGCGGCGTGCAGCAGGGTGTTGAACTTGTAGTTGATCTCAGCCTGGCCGGCGGTGCCGACCTCGTGGTGCTGGCGCTCGACCTCCAGGCCGGACTTGGCCAGTTCCAGGGACATCTCGGCGCGCAGGTCGGCGAAGTGGTCGACCGGAGGGGTGGGGAAGTAGCCGCCCTTGTACTTGACCTTGTAGCCGCGGACGTCGCCCTCGGCGGCTCCGCTGTTCCAGGCGCCGGCCTCCGAGTCGATGTGGTAGAAGGACGCGTTGGCGCTGGTCTCGAACCGCACCGAGTCGAAGACGTAGAACTCGGCCTCGGGCCCGAAGAAGGCGGTGTCGGCGATGCCGGACGAGGCGAGGTAGGCCTCGGCCTTCTTGGCGACGTTGCGCGGGTCGCGGCTGTAGGCCTCGCCGGTGACCGGGTCCTGGATGAAGAAGTTGATGTTGAGGTGCTTCTCGGCCCTGAAGGGGTCGAGGCGGGCGGTGGCGAGGTCCGCGACGAGGGCCATGTCGGACTCGTGGATGGCCTGGAAGCCGCGGATCGACGAGCCGTCGAACATCAGGGTCTCGGACGGATCGAAGGTGGCCGCAGGGACGGAGAAGTGCTGCATGACGCCCGGCAGGTCACAGAACCGGACGTCGACGAACTTGACGTCGTTGTCCTGGATGAACTGCTTCACTTCGGCGGCGTTGTTGAACATCCATCCTCCTCGGCGTGCGCATTGGGACGGCTCACCCTAGGAATGGGTCGTTTCCAGTCGGTGACCCGCTCGTTTCCTAGATGTTAACCGCGACCGCCGGACGGGCGGCAAAGCCCTACGGGACAGGGCAAATCACCCCGCCGACCTGGGGGGCGTCCGAGAAGTGGTCTGGACCATTGGGTAAGCCCGGCGAGCGGGATTCACCCGGTCGTGGCGGAGCCCCGGAGCGACACCCGGCCGACACCCGACCGGAGCCTGACCGCGCCCCGCCGGGAGGGGAGCCGGTGCCGGTCCGCGGCGTGAGCCCGGTTAGTGTGGATTCGTGGACACCAGAGAAGCGTTGGGATCGTGGATCGACGGCCCCAAGGCGGCCGCCGAGAAGATGGGCGCCGACTTCGGATACCGCGGCGAGCGCCTCGGACTGCCCAAGGAGGGCCCTGGTTCGATCGCGGGCCCCGGCCGACGGATCGGCGCGCTGTTCGTGGACGGCTGGCTGGTCTCGCTGGTCTCCTACGGCCTGCTCGCCAAGGGGGACCCGGCCGAGGCCAACCTGTGGACCCTCCCGCTCTTCTTCCTGGTCGCGGTCGTCCTGCTCGCCACCACCGGCACGACGCTCGGCAAGCGGCTGTTCGGCCTCCGGGTGGTCCGCCTCGACGGGCGCCGCGCGACCATCCCGCAGGTGCTGCTGCGCACCGTGCTGCTGTGCCTGGTGGTGCCGCCGCTGGTCTGGGACCGCGACACCCGCGGTCTGCACGACAAGGCGGTCGGCACGGTCGAGGTCCGGATCTGACCGGGAGCCCCCGACGGACCCCGCGACGGAGGCCCTGACCGGGAGCCCCCCGACGAAGGCCGGAGTCACAGCGGCCGGAACGTCGAACGGCCCCGCCCCGGAGGTTCCGGGGCGGGGCCGTTCTGTGCTGTCGTCAGGGGAGGGGAGGGTCAGCGGGCCTGGCCGCCCTTGGGCATCCGGGCGCCCTTGGGCATCGGGCCCTTGGGGATCGGCGCCTTGGAGAGCAGGTCGCCCAGCGCGCGCAGGCGATCGTTGGTCTCGGTGACCTGGGCGGCGGTGATGGCGCGGGGCAGGCGCATCAGGTGGATCTGCAGCTTCTTCAGCGGGACCTCACCCTCGCCGGTGCCCACCACGATGTCGTGCACCGGCACGTCGCCGACCACCCGGGCCATCTTCTTCTTCTCGGAGGCCAGCAGCTGGCGCACCCGGTTCGGGTTGCCCTCGCCGATCAGTGCGATGCCGGCCCGGCCCACGGCGCGGTAGACCGCGTCCTGGTTACGGGTGACCGCGACCGGGGTGGAGTTGGAGCTCCAGCCGCGCCGGATGTTGTTCAGCACCGCAGCGACAGCGCCCGGCTGGCCCTCCATCTGCCCGAACGCGGCGCGCTCGGCCCGGCGCCCGAAGACGATCGCCATGGCCAGCACGGCCACGATGAAGCCCAGGATGCCCAGGTAGATCGGATGGTCGATTGCGAAGCCGATGGCGAGGAACACGCCGAAGGTCAGCAGGCCGACGCCGGCGATGATCAGGCCGATCTTGGTGTCGACCTTCTTGGTCATGGTGTACGCCAGGCGGATCTGCTTGAGTCGCCCTGGGTTCTCGGATGTTTCCCTCGCCATAACGCTCATGGTACGTGGCGCGGGTACGGGATATCCAAGCCCGGGTACCCGTTCGCCCGAACCGTGACCCGGGGACCGTGCACCGTCGCGCACAGCGACGTCGGGCCTCAATGCCCTACGGAGCGTCCCCCGCCCGCCCCGCGCTCCCCGCCGGAGCGTCGTTCCGCCGGTCGGCCGCGTGCTCGCGGTTCTCGCACACCGCCGCCCAGGCGTTGCGTCGGGCGTGCCGCTGTCCGGGTGCCAGCAGGACGCTCTCGGCGAACCGCAGCGCCGCCCCCACCGACCGGATCCGCACCTGCAGCTGCATCCCGAACAGCTCCTCTCACGACTGGTCGTGGCTGAGAAGAATCGAACGCCCACCAGGCGTCCATCGTCCCCACCCCGTGTTACCAGTCCGTGACCAGGCAGTCAAAGCACGGTGAACCGTCGGAAGGGCGGAGCCGAAGCCCCGCCCTTCCGACGGTTCACGTGATTCACGCGGTTCGCGTGGCCGAAAGCCGACGTCGACGTCGAGGCCTGCGTCGACATCGAGGCCGACGTCGAGACCGACGTCAGACCGCGGCCTGCTCGCGCCGCTCCAGCGCCTGTCGGTACAGTCGCCCGGCCCGGTACGAGGAACGCACCAGCGGGCCCGACATGACTCCGGCGAAGCCCAGCTCCTCGGCCTCCTCCTGGAGCTCGACGAACTCCTGCGGCTTCACCCAGCGCTCGACCGGGTGGTGGCGCAGCGAGGGGCGCAGGTACTGGGTGATGGTGATCAGCTCGCAGCCGGCCCCGACCAGGTCGGCCAGCGCCTGGCTGACCTCCTCGCGGGTCTCGCCCATGCCCAGGATCAGGTTGGACTTGGTGACCAGCCCGGCCGCGCGGGCCTGGGTGATGACGTCCAGGGAGCGCTCGTAGCGGAAGGCCGGGCGGATCCGCTTGAAGATCCGCGGGACCGTCTCGACGTTGTGCGCGAGCACCTCGGGGCGGGCGGAGAAGACCTCGGCCAGCTGCTCGGGGACGGCGTTGAAGTCGGGGATGAGCAGCTCGACGCCGGTGCGGCCGGCGACGCGCTCGGCGGTCATCGCGTGCACCTGGCGGACGGTCTCGGCGTACAGCCAGGCGCCGCCGTCCTCCAGGTCGTCGCGGGCGACGCCGGTGATGGTGGCGTAGTTGAGGTCCATGGTGACGATGGACTCGGCGACCCGGCGCGGCTCGTCGCGGTCGAACTCGGCGGGCTTGCCGGTGTCGATCTGGCAGAAGTCGCAACGGCGGGTGCACTGGTCACCGCCGATGAGGAAGGTCGCCTCGCGGTCTTCCCAGCACTCGAAGATGTTGGGACAGCCGGCCTCCTGGCAGACCGTGTGCAGTCCCTCCTTCTTCACCAGCGACTGGAGGGCGTTGTACTCCGGGCCCATCTTCGCGCGGGTCTTGATCCACTCGGGCTTCCGCTCGATGGGGGTCTCGCTGTTGCGGACCTCCAGGCGGAGCAGCTTCCTGCCGTCGGGCGCGACAGCGGACACGTGCGACTCCTAGAACTAGACGGGGTACCCCCAGGGTACGCCTGTGGTTGTACGGCCTATGCCGGGCCTGCCGCCCTGCAATCGCAGGGCAACACGGCTACCGGCCAGTAGATTCCCAATGAGCGGGAGGGTTCAGCGGCTGAGCGCCGGCTCCGGCAGCTCGGCGAACACGTCCCGCAGGTGCCGCTCGACCGACGGCACCGCCTCGCCGACCGGGAAGTCGCGCCCCAGCTCGCCGGCCAGCGAGGCGACGCCCGCGTCCCGGATGCCGCACGGCACGATCTTGTCGAAGTACGTCATGTCCGGGTCGCAGTTGAGCGCGAACCCGTGCATGGTCACCCCGCGGGCGACCCGTACACCGATCGCGGCGAGCTTGCGGTCGCCGCCGCGCTGCCCCGCGTTGGACGGCGCGTACTCGGGGCCGGCCAGGCGAGGGTCGATGCCCAGCGGCAGGCCCATCCGCAGGGTGAGCTTGCCGATGTCCACCACCTCGGACGGGTCCACCACGGCGTCGGGGAGGTTCTCGCCGAGCACCCAGACCCCGCTGCGGCCCTCGACCCGGGTGGTGCCGATGCCGAAGTCGGCGGCGGCGCGGATCAGCGCCTCCTCCAGGCGGCGGACGTACGCGATGACGTCGATCGGGTCGGGCAGCTTGATGATCGGGTAGCCCACCAGCTGGCCGGGGCCGTGCCAGGTGATCTCGCCGCCCCGGTTGACCTCGACCACCGGGGTGCCGTCCAGCGGGAGGTCGGCGGGGTTGGTGCGCTTGCCCATGGTGTAGACGGGCGGGTGTTCCAGCAGCAGCACCGTGTCGGGGATCTCGTCCGCGACCCGCAGTGTGTGCAGTCGCTGCTGCTCCTCCCACGCCGCCTCGTACGGGACGACCTGCTCGCCTATGCCCATTCGAACGAAACGCACGTTCTCGCTCACCGCTGCCGCTCCTTGCCAGGCGTTCGAGACCAACCTCGCCACTGTACGCCCACGCCCGTCGCACCCGTTCGGCCGTCCCGGGTAGGCGCCCCTGGTCAGTCGGGCCCGCCCCCGCCCCCGCTCCGGTCGCCGGCCCGGCCCCTGTCTCCGCTCCCGCTCCCGTCGTCGGCGAGCAGTTGGAGTCGCAGGGCCAGTTGGAGCTCCAGCGAGCGCTCCGGGTGGTTCCAGTCCCGTCCGAGCAGCGCCTCGACCCGGTCCAGCCGCTGCACCACCGTGTTCACGTGGACGTGCAGCTCGTCCTTGGCCCGGGTGAGGCTGCCGCCGCAGTCGAAGTAGGCGCGCAGGGTGCGCACCAGCTCGGTGCCGCGCCGGGCGTCGTACTCGAGCAGCGGGCCGAGCGTGGCGCCGACGAAGCCGTCCACGTCGTGGCCGTCGCCGAGCAGCACCCCGAGGAAGCCGAGGGCGCGGGCCGAGGCGCCATCCCCGGCGCGGCCGAGCACCCGCAGGGCCCGTACGCAGCGCAGGCCCTCGGTGTAGGAGGCGGCCAGCGCGGCGGGGCCGGCGGCGGGGCGGCCGGCCCCGACGGTGACGGCGAAGCCCGCGAGCCGGGCCAGTCGTTCGGCGGCCCGCCGGGCGGTCTCCTCGGGGTCGTCGGTACTGCCCGGCACGACGGGCACCAGCAGGACGACCGTCTCGCCGTGTTCGGCGCTGACGCCGCGGGAGCCGAAGAGGTAGCGCCGGGCCGCGCCGGCCAGCCGTCCCCGGTCGTCGCCGTCGCGGTCGGCGGGCTCTGCGGTCAGCATCAGGTGCGGCCGGGCGAGGTCGACCCCGAGTCGGCGGCCGCGCGCGGTGAGCCCGGCCGGGTCGCGCTCGGGGGCGGTGAGCAGGTCGGTGAGCAGCTCGCCGCGGACCCGGTTCTCGGTCTCCGCCACCGAGCGGCGCAGTAGCAGGAGCAGCGCCGTCACCACACCGGCCCGCTCGAACAGCCGCCGGTCGGCGTCGTCGAGGTCGGGCCGACCGCGCAGCACCAGGGTGCCGAGTGCGTCGTGCCCTGCCAGCGCGGCGCACACCCACAGGTCGCCGTGCCGTACGGACCGGCCCTCGGCGCGGGAGGCGGCCACCGCCCCGGCGAGTTCGGCGGCGGGCCGTCCGGCCAGCGGCTCGCCCTCGGCGTCCAGTACGGCTGTCTCCCCGCCCAGCAGGTGGGCGACGGCGGCGGCGACGTCCGGCACCTCGGCGCCGCGCAGGACCAGGTCGGTGAGCCGGTCGTGGGCCTGCTCGGCGCGCTGGACGGCGGCGGAGTGCGCCCGGACCAGTTCGTTGGCGGCGTTCAGCTCGGCGAGCGCGGCCCTGGTGTCGGCCAGCGACTTGGCGGTGTCCAGCGCGATCGCGGCGTGTGCGGCCAGGGTGCAGAGCAGGGCGACCTCGTCGGGGGAGAAGGCGCGCGGCGAGCGGTCGGCGGCGAACAGGACGCCGATGACGTCCCCGCCGAGCAGCAGCGGCACGCCGATGATCGCCACCAGGCCCTCGTCCAGCACCCCGGCGTCGATCGTGCCGGTGTGGTGGAAGCGTTCGTCGGTGCGGTAGTCGGGGGTGGCGTACGGGCGGGCGGTCTGGGCGACCAGCCCGCCCAGGCCGTCGCCGAGGCTGAGCCGCAGGGTCTGGAACAGGGCCGAGACCGAGCCGTCGGTGACCCGCATGTAGGTGTCGCCGGCGGCGATGTCCGGCAGGGTCAGGTACGCGGTGTCGGTGCCGAGCAGCATCCGGGCCCGGCGGACGATGGCCTGCAGGACGGCGTCCAGGTCGCGGGAGGCGGCGAGATCCCCGGCGGTGTCGAACAGGGCCGTCAACTCTGCTTCGCGGCGCCGGTGTTGGCGCAGCGCCCGGTGCACCCGGAGGGCCTGCCAGGTGGCGTCGTCGATCTCGGCGAGGACGCCGGCCGGCGCCCCGCGGCGGCGGGCGTCGGCCAGCACCTCGGCGAAGTCCTCGGTGGCGGCGCCGGAGGCGAGCAGGTCGAGCAGCCGGCGCAGCGCGGGCGCGGCGCTCTCGTCGGGGTGGTTCATGGTGCGGGCCGCCAATCGGCGTCGGTTCCGTCGGTGCCGAGAACTCGCGATGCTATCGGCTCAACCCTCAGGTGACAGCGGGCTTTGCGGCCGGGGAACCGTCCGCCGAGGGCTCCTCCGCGGGCCGCTCCTCGAGCTCCGCCAGGTCCTGCCCCCTGGTTTCCCGCCCGCACAGCACCGCCAGTACGGTGACCGCCGCCGCGATCGCCACGTACACCGAGACCGGGGTGGCAGTGCCGTAGTCCTTGAGCAGCGCGGTCGCGATCAGCGGGGCGGGTGCGCCGGCCGCCACCGAGGCGAACTGGGCGCCGATCGAAGCCCCCGAGTAGCGCAGTCGGGTCGCGAACAGCTCGGAGAAGAAGGCCGCCTGCGGCGCGTACATCGCGCTGTGGAACACCAGGCCGACGGTCACGGCGACCACCAGCTGAGCGAAGGACCTGGTGTCCACCATCCCGAAGAACACGAACGCCCAGACCCCGACCCCGGCCGCGCCCACCAGGTACACCGGCTTGCGGCCGACCCGGTCGGACAGTGCGCCGAACAGCGGGATCAGCGCGAACTGGATCGCCGAGGCGATCAGTACGGCGTTCAGCGCGCTCTGCTTGTCGAAGTGGGCGTGGGTGACGGCGTAGGTGAGGACGAAGGTCGTCATCACGTAGTACGAGATGTTCTCCGCCATCCGCGCCCCCATGGCCACCAGCACCTCCCGCCAGTGCTGCCTCAACACCCCCACCAGCGGGGCCGGTTCGGTGGTCGGCCGGTTCCGTACCGCCTGCCGGAACAGCGGCGACTCCTCCACCGCCAGCCGGATCCACATCCCGACCCCGACCAGCGCCGCGGACAGCAGGAACGGCACCCGCCACCCCCACGCCAGGAACGCGCTCTCCGACTGCACCGCCGTCATCAGCGACAGCACCCCGGCCGCCAGCAGGTTCCCGGCCGGCGCCCCGCCCTGCGGCCAGGACGCCCAGAACCCGCGCCGCCGCTGGTCCCCGTGCTCCGACACCAGCAGCACCGCTCCGCCCCACTCCCCGCCGAGCGCGAACCCCTGCACCAGCCGCAGCGCGGTCAGCAGCACCGGGGCCGCCATCCCGACCGAGTCGTACGTCGGCAGCAGTCCGATCGCCGTCGTCGACCCGCCCATCAGCAGCAGGCTCACCACCAGCAGCCTCTTCCGCCCCACCCGGTCCCCGAAGTGCCCGAACACCAGGGCCCCGATCGGCCGCGCCGCGAACCCGATCGCGTACGTCAGGAACGACAGCAGCGTCCCGGTCAGCGGATCGGTGTTGGGGAAGAACAGCTTCCCGAACACCAGCGCCGCGGCCGTTCCGTAGAGGAAGTAGTCGTACCACTCGATCGTCGTGCCGATCAGACTCGCGGCCACCACTCGCGGGAGTGAACTGGTCGCCGTCGAACCACGTGCGGGGGCGTTCATGGGTCACCACTTCCAGGCGGGGGACGATGTCGCCACAAGGTAGGAACCCCACGCCCCGGGGACTATGTGGCTGACCCACATAGTCCCCGGGCGGTCCATGGCGAGCTGTCCCATGACCAGAGCGCGACGGCCCGCGCCCCCGGGGTGGGGCGCGGGCCGTCGATGCGGGTTCTCCCGCGGCCCCGTCTCAGCGCGCCGTCCAGCCGCCGTCGATGGGCAGGCTGGCGCCGGTGATGTAGGAGGCGGCGGGGGAGCAGAGCCAGAGGGCGAGTTGGGCGACCTCGGTGGGTTCGATGAGGCGCTTGACGGCGGTGCGGTCGAGCATGATCCGCTCGACCACCTCGTCCTCGGGGATGTCGTGGGTCAGCGCCTGGGCGGCGATCTGCTTCTCCATCAGGGGAGTTCGGACGTACCCGGGGTTGAGGCAGTTGCTGGTGACGCCGTACGGGGCGCCCTCCAGGGCGACGGTCTTGCTGAGGCCCTCCAGGGCGTGCTTGGCGGTGACGTACGCGGACTTGAAGGCGCTGGCGCGCAGGCCGTGGACGGAGGAGATGTTGACGATCCGGCCCCACTCCCGCTCGTACATGTGCGGGAGGGTGCGGCGCAGGATGCGGAACGGCGCCTCGACCATGACGCGTTGGATGAGGGTGAAGCGTTCGACGGGGAACTCGTGCACGGGCGCGACGTGTTGGAGCCCGGCGTTGTTGACCACGATGTCGGCGTCGGCCGGCAGGGCGTCCACGGCCTCGGCGTCGGCGAGGTCCGCGACGATCGCGTGCCCGCCGATCCGGTCCGCGAGCTCCCGGGCCGGGCCGGCCGCGAGGTCGACGACGTAGACCCGGGCGCCGGCCCCGGCGAGGGCTTCGGCGCAGGCCCGGCCGATGCCCGAGGCGGCCCCGGTGACCAGGGCCGTGCGGCCGTCGAGCGGGCGGGCAGTAGAGGTGTCCATGGCAGAGAACGGTAGGAATCCGGCGGCGCGGCTCCCATGTGGCAGACCGACACAGCATCCCGGTGTGTCATGGAGTCAACCACCACCGGCACCGGTTGACGGTTCGGGCCCGTATGGCCAAACCCATCCTGGCCCCGCTTCCCCACAATGGGCGCGGATGCTTCACCCGTTCGGAGGATTGCTCGGTCAGATCCACCCATAGCGCCCGAATGCTCGCTACATTCACGCCGATTCCCGACAGGGGGCGCCGCCCCGGGCGAGCCGAACTGCTGGTGGAGCCCGGTGCGACGTCCGAGAGGTGTTGACTGACATGCCCCAACGGCCTGCAACCGACAGCCCGGCGTACGGACCGCTCGACCCGCTCGGCCAGCGCCGAGGCCCGGTCGGCCGGGGCCTTCCGGACGCCCCCGACACCCTGACCGCCGACACGCTGACCGCGGACACCCTGACCGCCGACGCGCTGACCGCGGACACCCTGACCGCCGACGCCCCGACCGCCGACGAACTGCGGCTGCCCGCGCAGGCCACACCCACCCGGCACGACGCCACCGCCGCACCCGCCCCCGCGACCACCAGCGGCCACGGCAGCCACACCGGCCACTCCGGCCCGACCCCGCAGAACGGCCAGCTCGCCGCCCTGATCGAGGAGGCCGGCTTCTCGCACGCCGGCCTGGCCCGCCGGGTCGACCAGCTCGGCTTGGAGCACGGCCTCGACCTGCGCTACGACAAGACCTCGGTCACCCGCTGGCTGCGCGGCCAGCAGCCCCGCGGCGCCACCCCGGCGCTGATCGCCGAGGTCTTCACCCGCCGCCTCGGCCGCCGCCTCACCGCCCAGGACCTCGGCCTGGACGCCTGCGCCCCGGTCTACGCGGGCCTGGAGTTCGCCGAGACCCCGCAGGAGGCGGTGGACATCGTGGCGAGCATGTGGCGCAAGGACAACGGCCCGCAGTCCGAGTTGCGCCGGATCGCCTTCACCCCGGCCGGCCTGGTCGTCCCCAGCCGGGACTGGCTGATCGGCCGCACCGACGAGCGGGTCGCCCGGGACGGCTCCACCCTGACCCGCCCGGACGCCGCCACCGGCCCGCCGGGCGTCACCCCCACCGCACCGGCGCAGGGCGTCACCAGCGCGCCCGGTGCCCCCGCCGTGAGCCCCGCGCGCACCCAGCCCCCCGGCGCCCCGGGCGCTCCCGGCGCCCGCAGCACCGCCGGGACGACCGGCACCGCCGCCACCATCGGCCGGGTGCCCACCCAGAGTCGCCGCCCGCCCGCCGCCGTGGAGCCGCCGTACCCGGACCCGGCCCGCGACGCCCGCCCCACCCTGCGGGTCGGCCGCGGCGACATCGCCGCCATCCGGGCCGTCGGCGACCTCTTCCGGGCGCTCGACCATGCCTACGGCGGCGGCCACGCCCGGCAGGCGCTGGTCCGCTACCTGGAGAGCGAGGCCGAGCCGATGCTGCGCGGCCGCTACGGCGAACAGATCGGCCGCGCCCTGTTCGGCGCCGTCGCGGACCTGACCAGGCTGGCGGGCTGGACGTCCTTCGACATCGCCGCGCACGGCCTCGCCCAGCGCTACTTCGTCCAGGCGCTGCGCCTCTCCCAGGCCGCCGGGGACCGCGCGCTCGGCGGCTACGTCCTGGTGACGATGAGCCAGCAGGCCGTCCACCTGGGGCACGGCCGGGAGGCCGTCCAGCTCGCCAGGGTCGCCCAGCAGGGCGTCGGCACCGCCGTCCCGCCGGTAGTCCAGTCGCTGATGCACGCGGCCGAGGCGCGCGGGCACGGCCTGCTGGGCGACGTCCGGTCCTGCACCACCGCGCTGGTACGGGCCGAACGCTCGCTCGCGGCCTCCCGGACGGGTGACGAACTGCCCTCCTGGGCGCGGTACTTCGACGAGGCCCAGCTCTCCGACGAGTTCGCCCACTGCTACCGCGACCTCCAGCAGTGGCGCACCGCCGCGCAACACGCCGAGAAGTCGCTGCGGCTTCGTTCACCCGCCTACGCGCGCAGCCGGATCTTCTGCCGGCTGGTGCTGGCCACCGCCCGGCTCGGCATGGGCGACCTCGACGAGGCCTGCACCATGGCCACCGACGCGCTGCGGGCGGCGGGGGAGATGCGCTCGGCCCGCTCGCTGGAGTACGTCCGGGACTTCCACCGCCGCCTCACCCCCTACCGGGGCAGTCAGGTGGCCCGGGCCTTCGAGGAGACGGCCCGCCAGGCGGGCGTGATCTGACCGCAGCAGGTGCGCGAGGGCCGGGAGCTCACCAGCTCTCGGCCCGGACCCTCGGCCGTTCGGCACCGGCAGCCGTCGGCGGCCGCACTCCGCCCCGCACCCGCTGCGCCACCAGCGGGAACACCGGCACCGACAGCATCCCGGCGCTCACCAGGGTCGCCGCCGTCGAGGACGGCAGGTGCCCGGCCTGCACCTCGGTCGTGGTGATCACCACGACCGGCGGCAGTGCCGTCGCCCCGTACAGCCCTAGCGCCGTACGGTCCCGCCGGCCGAGCCCGGCCGGGGCGAGCAGTGCGGCGGGCACGCCGCGCACGGCGAGGAACAGGAGCAGGAACACCGGGACGAGCAGCAGCGTGCCGGGGTCGTCCAGCAGCGCGTCCAGGTCGAAGTTCATCCCGCTGACCACGAAGAAGATCGGCACCAGGAAGCCGAAGCCGATGCTCTCCAGCTCGGCCTCGACCACCTCCTCCTCGGCCCGCCGGATGTCGGAGAGCAGCAGCCGGGAGACGGTGCCGGCGGTGAAGGCGCCGAGCAGCATGTCCGGGTCCAGCCAGAGCGCGGCCGCGACCATCACGGCCAGCACCAGGATCACGGCGCGGATCGCGAACTGCCCGGAGGTGTGCAGGGTGCGCCCGATCAGCCGGGTGGTTGCGCCCAGCCGAGGACGTCCTGGCACGCCGTCGGTCTGTCACCCCGGCAGACCGCTGGCGTGTCCGTTCCTCCCCAGGACCGGCCTCAGGCCGCCACCTCCGCCTCCCGCGCACCGGCCGGCAGCCCGAGGTCGCCCAGCACCGCCTGGGCCGCCCGCCGGCCGGAGACCAGCGCGCCCTGCACGGTGCTGGTGTCCCGGTGGTCCCCGGCGACGTACAGTCCGGCCACCAGCCGCACCGGGCGGCGGGGGTTGTGCGGCGGCGGCATGGCCGGCAGCGCGTCCGGGACGTGCCGCACGCTGAGGAACTGCCAGCCCGCCGTCGGGACGCCGTACAGCTCGACGAGCCGGGCCCGGACGGCCGGTTCCAGCGTGGCCGGGCCGCCCGCGTCGAAGGAGCGCCGCCCGAGCACGGTGGTGGCGATCAGCGCCTGGCCGGCCGGGGCGTAGGACGGGTGCAGTTCGCTGAGCACCAGCGAATGCGAGACCAGCGGCGGGTGCCCGTTCGGCCGGTCGGCGTCGAGCAGCAGGACGGCCTCGCCGACCGGGGCGCGGTCGGCCGCGTGGAAGAAGGTGGTGACGGGGTGGAAGTCCGGCAGGCGGAGGCCGGGCAGCAGTTCGGCGGCCGAGCGGGCGTCGGTGGCGACCACCACGGCCTGGGCGCCGATCCGCCCGTGGGCGAGGGTCTCCACGCCGTCGGCGCCGATCGAGGTGACCTGCACCCCGGTCCGTACGGAGCCGACGGGCAGCGCGGCGGCCAGCTGGGCGGGCACCGCCGAGATCCCGTCGGCGGGCAGACAGAGCCGGCCGCGCGCGTAGGAACGCAGCACCAGGTCGGCGATCCGGCTGCTGGTGCCGAGGGCCGGGTCGCTCAGCAGGGCGCTGAGCAGCGGGCGCAGGAAGCCGTCGACGGTGCGCGGAGCGAGTCCGTGGCCGGCCAGCGCGCGGGCGGCGGTGGTCTCCGGGCGGGTCTGGAGTCGGGCGGCCGGGGTGGTGGCGATCCGGCCGAGCCAGCTGCCCAGCCGGGCCTTGTCCAGCGGGCTGCCGAGCGGGGCCCGGAGGGCGGCCTGCCGGGCGGCGGTGAGCTGCGGGTCCCCGGCGCGGTAGCGGCGGCCGGCGCTGTGCACGAGTACGCCGGGTGCGAGCGGGCGCAGGTCCAGGCGGTCGAGGTCGAGCGCTCGGCGCAGTTCGGGGAAGGCGGTGTTCAGCAGGTGGCTGCCGTCGTCGAGGCGGAAGCCGTCCAGCTCGCGGGTGGCCATCCGGCCGCCGATCCGGTCGGTGGTCTCCAGGACCTGGACGGTGAGGCCGTGGCCGGTGAGTGCGCGGGCGGCGGCCAGGCCCGCGAGTCCGGCGCCGACCACGACGACGTCCGGGTCGGACGGGCGACGGGCGCGGCGGGTGAAGTCGTACGTGGGCACTGGAGTGCTCCCTCCCTGGTCCCGGGGCTCCGGCCGACGCAGGCAGCGGGGTGCCGGGACACGGTCCGAGGAAGGTGATGCCCAGTCAGTGTGAGCATCAGACAAGTGCGGTGGACCGGATGCGGGGCTCCGGAGGGGTGGTGTGGCACCGGGCGGGGGCGCGGTCACGGACAGTGCGCCGTGGCGCCCGGGTTACGGGGTCGTCGGGCGCGCACGGTCACCGGGGGCGTGCGACGCGCCCGCCATGTGCTCCCGTGCGCCCCCTCCCGGAGCCCCGTCCGACCCCCGCCCGGCATATGCCCCTGGCCAGGGCGAATGCCGTACGGGGACTACGCAGAACGAACCGTCGCACCGCCGCCCGCGGAGCCGCCCCGTCACCACGGCGAGGCTTCGAACCGCCGCCCGCGGAAGCGCCCCGGAGTCCTCGCGAGGCCTCAGAGCGCCGCCCTCACCGCCGAGTCCAGGTCCGGGTGCGCGAACCGGAACCCGGCGTCCAGCAGCCGACGCGGCACCACCCGGTGGCTGCCGACCACCTCGACCGCCAGCTCCCCGAGCACCGCCTTGAGCACCGCCTCCGGCACCGGGAACGGTGTCGGCCGCCCCAGCGCCCGCCCGAGCGCCGCGGTCAGCTCGGCGTTGGTGGCCGGCTCCGGCGCGGTGAGGTTGAAGGGGCCGGAGAGGTCGTCCCGGTCGATCAGGAACCGCAGCGCGGCCACCTCGTCGGCCAGCGAGATGTAGCTCCAGTACTGCTTCCCGCTGCCGAGCCGCCCGCCCAGGCCCAGCTTGAACAGCGGGAACAGCCGCCCGCCCGCACCGCCCGCGGCGGAGAGCACCATCCCGGTGCGCGGGTGGACGACCCGGATCCCGGCCCGCTCGGCCGGCCGCGCGGCCGCCTCCCACTCCAGGCACACCTCGGCCAGGAAGTCGTCCCCGGCGGGAGAGTCCTCGTCGATCACCTGGTCGCCGGTCTGCCCGTACCAGCCGACCGCGGAGGCGCTGACCAGGACCGTCGGCGGCTCCTTGAGCTCGGCCAGCGCGACGGCCAGCGTCTCGGTGCCGTACACCCGGCTCTCCCGGATCTCCCGCTTGTAGGAGTCCGTCCAGCGGCGGTCACCGACCCCGGCGCCGGCCAGGTGCGCCACCGCCTCGACCCCGGCGAGCCCGGCCCGGTCGACCTCGCCGAGCAGCGGGTTCCAGCCGATCGCGGTGCTGCCGTCGGGCTGTGGCCCGGTCCTGGAGCGGTGCCGGACGAGCCGGACCACGTCATGGCCGTCCGCCAGCAGGGAGCGGACGAGCGCCGAACCGATCAATCCCGTGGAGCCTGTGACAGCGATGCGCATGGGCTCATCCTCGCAGTTCTTATCCTCTGTCACCTTTCGCACGCGCCCCATTAGCATCAGCCGGCATGACCCGTGATGACGATCCGACCATCCGCCTGGCCCGCCCCGAGGACGAGCGCGGACTCGCAGCGCTCAACCGGGCCACCTGGTCCACCCTGTCCGACGTCTCCGCGGAGCCGCCCACGGAGGACGGCGTCTTCGACGAGCGGCACACCCCCGAGCAGTACCTGCTCGCCGTGCTGGACGGCCGGATCGTCGGCTACGTCCGCCAGGTCCCGGCGACGCCGCTGGCCGTCAACCGGCACGTCCGGCAGATCCAGGGCCTGGCCGTCGACGACACGGTGCGCGGCCGGGGCATCGGCCGCCGACTGGTCGAGGCCGCCTGCGCGGCGGCCCGGGCCGACGGTGCCCGCAAGATGACCCTCCGGGTGCTCGGCTGGAACGCCCCGGCCCGCCGGCTGTACGAGAGCTGCGGCTTCGCGGTCGAGGGCGTGCTGGCCGAGGAGTTCCTGATCGACGGGCGCTTCGTGGACGACGTCTGGATGGCCCGCCGGCTCACCGACTGAACCCGCCCCGAGACCTGACGATCCGTCAGGTCGGGTGCTGCAGAGTCGTGACGTACCTGCCCTGTCTGCACGGCCACCCCGCCGGGTACCGTACGCCCGTGAGCAACTCGACGCCTCCCGGGTGGTACCCGGTCCCCGGTGCGGACGGCACCCCCGGTCACGAGCGCTGGTGGGACGGCAACGCCTGGACCAGCGAGGTCCGGCCGCTCCAGAGCGGCGCCGGACAGCTCGCCGACGCCCCGACCCAGCACTGGCAGCCCGCCACCCCGCCGCAGCCCGGTTACGGCTACCCGGCGCAGAGCGGCCCGGCCGCCCCCGGCTACGGCTACCCGGTCCAGGACGCGTCCCAGAACCCCGGTTACGGCTACCCCGGCCAGACGCCGTACCCGGGCGCGGCCTACGGCTACCCGCCGCCGGCCGGCCCCGGGAAGAACCGGACCGGCGTGATCGTCGGCGTCTCGGTCGCCGTACTGGCCGTCGGCGGGATCATCGCCGGGATCGTGGTCAACAGTGGCGGGGACACCAAGGCGGACCCGACCCCCAACCCCACGGTGACGGTCACCCGGAGCGCCAGCCCGTCGCCGACCCCGCCCCGGCCCACGCCCAAGCCCGTCCCGACCCTCAAGAGCACCGTCCCGGACCCGCAGCACGCGATCACCGTCCCGGTGTACGACGGCTGGGACGCGGCGGCCAACTCCACGCACTCCACGGTCTACCTCGGCAGCGGCCGCTACACCTGCGCCGACGGCAACTCCTGCATCCGCGGCCAGTTCTCGATCGAGAAGGACACCGTCCAGGGCGACACCCCCAAGGCGGCCTCCGACGCCGCCATGCCGGCCTACGCCGGGACGATCTTCACCGGGATCACCTCGCACACCGACTCCGGCTCCGGCTACGTCACGGTGGCCGGCGTGCTCGGCTACGCCACCCGCTGGCACGTCCGCACCTCGGACGGCACCCAGGGCTACGTCCTGCTGGCCGCCGTCCCGGCCAAGGGCGGCGGCTACGTCGTCTTCGAGGGCGGCGTCGACGACGACCCGGCCGCCCCGGACGCCGGGGTGCTGGACCAGATCCTCAAGGGCATCAAGCAGGACGGCACCGCCGCCACCCCCGGCGGCAGCACCTGACCCTCGGGAGCTGCGGCAGGATCCGCCCGGAACCCAGGCCCTGGCCGGCCGATCTTGCCGGGCCCGCGACGCGTCCCCAGCCTTCGGCCGGGAGGTACCCCCAGGCATCCGGCCTGGACGCACGCCCGAATCGCCCGAGTACGGCCCAGTACGAGGACGATCCGGGGCGCACGCCCAGCCGGGCGCCCAACGCCGCGGGCTGATCCGCCGAGATCGGCCGGACAGACCTAGTCCCCGTAGCGCTCCCAGAGCTTGGGGAAGCGTTTCGCCATGACGTCCGGGTCGTCGAAGTCCAGCGTCGCCCCGGCCGGCCGCCCCGCCTGCCGCCCGCCCACGTCGGGCAGCGGCAGGCCGGTCAGCTGCTCGTACGCCTCGTCGGCGGCGTAGCCGAGGTCCTCGGCCTCGCCGTCCTCCTCCTCGTCGAACTCGGGCAGCAGGTCCGCCAGGTCGTCCGGCTCGACCAGCCCGCCCTCGAAGATCTCCCGGCCCTGGCCGATCAGCCAGCAGCGGAAGTAGTCGAAGGTGTCCTCGGAGGCGCCGTCCAGCAGCAGGTGGGCGGCGCCCCACAGGTCGTAGCGGTAGGCGCGCTGGAACCGGGCCTCGAACAGCCGGGCGAAGTCGATCACGTCGTCGGGAGTCAGCTGGACGAGGCGTTCCACCAGCCGTTCGGCCTGTTCGTCGGGATCGCCGTCGGCGGCCTCCCAGGTGTCGTCGATGATCTGCCAGAAGTCGGTCTCGTCCATCACGGCTCAAGCATCCCTGTTCCGTCGTCTCCACGCATGCCATGACCCGGCGGATTCCGCATCCCGGGAATACGCCGGAGCCCCGCGCCGTCCGGGAACGACACGGGGCTCCGTACGACCGCGGTGCGGCCGTGCGCCTTACAGGCCGAGCTCGACCTCGAACTCGCCGGCCTCCAGGATCTCCTTGACCGCGACCAGGTAGCGGGCGGCGTCGGCGCCGTCCACCAGGCGGTGGTCGTAGGAGAGCGAGAGGTAGGTCATGTCACGGATGCCGATGGCGGTGCCGCCGTCGGCCTCGATGACGACCGGGCGCTTGACGGTGGCGCCGATGCCCAGGATGGCGGCCTGGTTCGGCGGCACGATCACGGTGTCGAACAGCGCACCGCGCGAGCCGGTGTTGCTGATGGTGAAGGTGGCGCCGGACAGCTCGTCCGGGGTGATCTTGCTGTCGCGGACCTTGGCGGCCAGCTCGGCGGTCTTCTTCGAGATGCCGGCGATGTTGAGGTCGCCCGCACCCTTGATGACCGGGGTCATCAGACCCTTCTCGGAGTCCACCGCGATGCCGATGTTCTCGGTGTCGAAGTAGGTGATGGTGCCCTCGGCGTCGTTGATCCGCGCGTTGACGACCGCGTGGACCTTCAGGGCCTGGGCGGCGGCCTTCACGAAGAACGGCATCGGGGAGAGCTTGACGCCCTCGCGGGCGAGGAAGCCCTCCTTGGCCTTGGCGCGCAGCGACATGATCTTGGTGACGTCCACCTCGACCACGCTGGTCAGCTGGGCCTGCTCGTGCAGGGCCTTCATCATGTTGTCGCCGATGACCTTGCGCATGCGGGTCATCTTGACCGTCTGACCACGCAGGGCGGACGGCGCGACAGCGGCCTTCGGCGCAGCGGCCGGGGCGGCGGCGACCGGGGCCGGAGCGGCCTTGGCGGCCTCGGCGGCGGCGATGACGTCCTGCTTGCGGATGCGGCCGCCGACGCCGGTGCCGGCGACGGAGGCCAGCTCCACGCCGTGCTCGGCGGCGAGCTTGCGCACCAGCGGGGTGACGTAGGCGTCACCGGCGTCGGCCGCCGGAGCGGCCGGGGCGACCGGCGCCGGGGCGGCAGCCGGAGCCGGAGCAGCCGGGGCCGGAGCAGCCGGGGCCGGAGCAGCCGGGGCCGGAGCAGCCGGGGCCGGAGCCGGAGCAGCGGCCGGGGCCGGGGCCGGAGCGGCAACGGGAGCCGGAGCGGCAGCGGCGGCACCCGGAGCACCGATCAGCGCGAGCTGGGCGCCGACCTCGGCGGTCTCGTCCTCGCCGACCAGGATCTTGACGACGACGCCGGCGACCGGCGACGGGATCTCGGTGTCGACCTTGTCGGTGGAGACCTCGAGCAGCGGCTCGTCGACCTCGACCGTCTCACCCTCGGCCTTCAGCCAGCGGGTGACGGTGCCCTCGGTGACCGACTCGCCCAGGGCGGGCAGCAGCACCGGGGTGGCGTCGGCGGCCGGGGCGGCAGCCGGAGCAGCCGGGGCCTCGGCGGCCGGGGCCGGCGCGGCGACCGGGGCCTCGGCGGCCGGGGCCGGCGCGGCGACCGGAGCGGCCTCGGCCACGGGGGCCGGAGCGGCGGCCGGGGCGCCGGTGCCGTCGTCGATGATCGCCAGCTCGGCGCCGACCTCGACGGTCTCGTCCTCGCCGACCTTGATCGAGGAGAGGATGCCGGAAGCCGGGGCCGGGATCTCGGTGTCGACCTTGTCGGTCGACACCTCGAGCAGCGGCTCGTCGACCTCGACACGCTCACCCTCGGCCTTCAGCCAACGGGTGACGGTGCCCTCGGAAACGCTCTCGCCCAGCGCGGGCAGTGTTACTGAGACCGCCATGGTTTCAGCGACTCCTATCAAGTCTTGCGTACGGGAAGTACTGGAAACGGGGGGTGGTGGGCGCGATCAGTCGTGCGCGTGCAGCGGCTTGCCGGCCAGCGCCAGGTGCGCCTCGCCCAGGGCCTCGGACTGGGTCGGGTGCGCGTGGATGAGCTGCGCGACCTCGGCCGGCAGGGCCTCCCAGTTGTAGATCAGCTGGGCTTCGCCGACCTGCTCGCCCATGCGGGCGCCGACCATGTGGACGCCGACCACGGCGCCGTCCTTGACCTGGACGAGCTTGATCTCGCCGGCGGTCTTCAGGATCTTGCTCTTGCCGTTGCCGGCCAGGTTGTACTTCAGGGTGACGACCTTCTCCTTGCCGTACAGCTCGACGGCCTTGGCCTCGGAGATGCCGACGGAGGCGACCTCCGGGTTGGAGTAGGTCACGCGCGGGACGCCGTCGTAGTCGATCGGCATCGGCTTGAGGCCGGCCAGGCGCTCGGCGACCAGGATGCCCTCGGCGAAGCCGACGTGGGCGAGCTGCAGGGTCGGGGCGAGGTCGCCGACGGCCGAGATGGTGGGCACGTTGGTGCGCATGTACTCGTCGACCAGGACGTAGCCGCGGTCCATCGCGACGCCGTTCTCCTCGTAGCCGAGGCCGGCCGAGACCGGGCCGCGGCCGATGGCGACGAGCAGCAGGTCGGCGTCGATCTGCTTGCCGTTCTCGGTGGAGACGCGGACACCGGACTCGGTGTACTCGACGCCCGAGAAGCGGGCCTTCAGCTCGAACTTGATGCCGCGCTTGCGGAAGGCGCGCTCCAGCAGCTTGGAGGAGTTCTCGTCCTCCAGCGGGACGAGGTGCGGCAGCGCCTCGACGATGGTGACCTCGACGCCGAAGGACTTCCAGACCGAGGCGAACTCGACGCCGATGACGCCGCCGCCGAGGATGACGGCCGACTTCGGGATCCGGTCGAGCTTGAGGGCGTGGTCGGAGGAGATCACGCGGTTGCCGTCGATCTCCAGACCCGGGATCGAGCGCGGCACCGAACCGGTGGCGAGGACGATGTGGCGGCCCTCGATGCGCTGGCCGTTCACGTCCACGGAGGTCTGCGAGGAGAGCTTGCCCGCGCCCTGGATGAAGGTGACCTTGCGGGACGCCACCAGGCCCTGCAGGCCCTTGTACAGGCCGGCGATGACGTCGTCCTTGTACTTGTGGACGCCGTTGATGTCGATGCCCTGGAAGGTGGCCAGAACGCCGAACTCGGCGGCCTCCTTCGTCTCGTCCGCGATCTCGGCGGCGTGCAGCAGAGCCTTGGTCGGGATGCAGCCGCGGTGCAGGCAGGTGCCGCCCAGCTCACCCTTCTCGACCAGGGCAACGCTCAGACCCAGCTGAGCGGCGCGGAGCGCCGCGGCGTAACCGCCGCTTCCGCCTCCGAGAATGACTACGTCGAAAACGGTGCTGGCGTCGTTCGCCACGTCACGTCCTCCATGCAATGGGGTGGGTCGCCGGGCCGGTCGCGGTCCGGTGGGTCGGAAGCCTTTGTGGGGCGCCCAGTCGTGCCGGAAATACATCTTCGCACTTGTTCGCGGTGGCTGATGTCCGGGTCCGCCCCAGGGGAGTCCCACGGAGTGGTCACCGGGGCGGGAATGCCCCCGACGGAAGGGCATCATCGCAGCTCAAGGCCTTGTTGACAGCCGCCGGACGGGCGTCTTCCACCCGCTTCGCAGCCACCTCTTCCGCAGTGCGGAACAAAGTTTCGCCCGTGGCGAACAAGGGTGCGGTGAGGCGTCCCGGTCTACTCGCAGGTAACCCGTACGGAAACGCCGACGGGGGCCCGGCGCACTCGCGCCGGGCCCCCGTCGAGGCCGGGGCCTGGAGGATCAGGCCTTGCCGTTGGCCGCGGTCTGCTCCGCGAAGCGGACCAGGGTGCGCACCGCGCTCGCGGTGCCGCCCTTCGGGGTGTAGCCGAACGGTGCGCTCTCGTGGAACGCCGGACCGGCGATGTCCAGGTGCGCCCAGTCGATGCCCTCGGCCACGAACTCCTGCAGGAACAGGCCGGCCACCAGGCCGCCGCCCATCCGCTCGCCCATGTTCGCCAGGTCGGCGATGGTCGAGTCGGTCATGCCCTTCTTCAGGTCGGCCGGCAGCGGCATCGGCCACGACTGCTCGCCGACCTCGCCCGCGAGGGCGTGCAGGTTGGAGCGCAGCTCGTCGTTGTTGGCCATCACACCGAAGGTGCGGGTGCCCAGGGCCAGCACCATGGCGCCGGTCAGGGTGGCCACGTCGACGATGACGTCCGGGTTGTCCTCGCCGGCCTTGACGATCGCGTCGGCCAGCACCAGCCGGCCCTCGGCGTCGGTGTTCAGGACCTCGACGGTCTTGCCGCCGTACATGCGGAGCACGTCGCCCGGGCGGGTGGCGGTGCCGGAGGGCATGTTCTCGGCCAGCGCGAGCCAGGCGGTCACGTTGACGGCCAGGCCCAGGCGCTTGGCGGCCACCACGGCGGCGAACACGGCGGCGGCGCCGGCCATGTCGCACTTCATGGTCTCGTTGTGGCCGGCCGGCTTCAGCGAGATGCCGCCCGAGTCGTAGGTGATGCCCTTGCCGATGAAGGCCAGCGAGGCCTTCGCCTTCGGGTGGGTGTAGGCCACCTTCACCAGCCGCGGCGGGTTGGTCGAGCCGTTGCCGACGCCCAGCAGGCCGCCGTAGCCGCCCTTGGTCAGCGCCTTCTCGTCCAGCACCTCGACCTTGAGGCCGTGCTCCTTGCCGGCCGCCTGGGCGATCGCGGCGAAGCTCTTCGGGTTCAGGTCGTTCGGCGCGGTGTTGACCAGGTCGCGGGCGCGGTTCATCTCCTCGCCGATCGCGGTGGCCCGCTCCACGGCGGCCTTGGCGTCCTTGCTGCCCTTGCGGGCGGTCAGCACGACCAGCTCGCCGACCGGCTCCTTGCCGTTGCCGTTGCCCTTGTAGGCGCCGAAGGCGTACGAGCCGAGCAGGCCGCCCAGCGCGACCGCCTCGACCTCCTCCGCGGACTCGGCCGGCAGGGCCAGCGCGGCCTTCTTGGTACCGGCCAGGGTGCGGGCGGCGACACCGGCGGCGCGGCGCAGCGCCTCCAGGCCGTAACCGCCCTCGGCCGCCTCGCCGAGGCCGACCGCGAGCACGAGCGCGGCCTTCAGGCCGGCGGGGGAGGCCACCTTGACGGCCTCGCCCTCGGCGCCGGTCGCGCCCAGGGTGCCGAGGATCTCGGCCAGCTTGCCGTCGAACGCCTCGTTCACGGCCTCGGCACCAGGGGTCAGCACGATCCCCTTGGGGCCCTTCGCGAGACCGACCACCAGGGCGTCCGCACGCAGCGAGGCGGCGGAGGAGGTGCTCACAGACAATGCAGTCACGTAATGCGTCCTGTTCTTTCGCGGTCCACGGCCGGTCGCGGCGTGACTGCCGAACCGGCGCAGCCCGACGTGCAGGGCCGTCCGCCGGCGGGCCCTGGATTCCGGGCCCCCTGGTGCGCGCGTCCGTCGGAGCGGCCGCGCACGCCAGAGGCCCCGGCTCCTCGGTGCGCGCCGGGCGGGCAGGACCTGCCACGGTGCAGGGCTGCGGTGCTCCACGCATGGTAGTCCGCATGGTGGGATCACGCGCCGCCCGGTGTCAGCCGAGCAACGCCAGGGCGAACAGCGTCCCGGTCGCGGCGGTCTCGGCCATCGCGCCGAGCACGTCCCCGGTGATGCCGCCGAACCGGCGGACACAGCGCTCCAGCAGCAGCCGGGAACCGGCCACCCCGAGCACAACGGCCAGCGGGAGACGGGCTGCTGACCACCCGTCGAACGATCCGGCGGCGGCCAGGGCCAGGACGGCGGCGAGCGTTCCGGCGACGGCCCCGGCGGGTGTGACGGTGCCCGCCACCATCGCCCCCAGCCCGCCCGGCCGGGCGGCCGGCACCGACCGCAGACAGCCCCAGGCGAGCGCGCACCGCGCGGCCACCGCCGAGGCGAGTACGGCGAGTGCGCCGCGCGGCATCGACTGCCCGAACTGCCCGGCCAGCGCGGCGACCTGGGCCAGCAGCGCCAGCAGCAGGGTCAGTACGCCGAACGGGCCGATGTCGGACTGCTTCATGACCCGCAGCGCGTCCTCGGCCGGCTTGCCGCTGCCCAGCCCGTCGGCGACGTCCGCCAGGCCGTCCAGGTGCAGTCCCCGGGTCAGTGCGGCGAGCACCCCCACCGCCGCCACCGCCCCCAGCAGCCCGCCCGCCCGCCAGGCCACCAGCGCACCCACCGCGGCGGCGATCCCGCCCAGCACCGCCCCGACCACCGGAGCCGCCGTCATCGCCCGGCCCGCCGCTTCCCGGTCCCACCGCTCCACCCGCACCCGCAGCACGGACAGCGTCCCGAACGCGAACCGCAGCCCCTCGCCCCACGTCGCTCGCTCACCGCCGCCGGCCATCACGCACTCCTCCACCGCACTCGCCCTGCCCCGACCGAACCCCTTGCGCCCCCGACAGACAGAATCCCCGCGCCCCGGGAGGGGCGCGGGGAACTGCGGGAGGCGGAAGGCCACCGGCCCGAAGCCCGAACACCGAAGCTCAGCTGACGGAGCGTCCGGACACCGGCTCCTGTTAAAGCCTCCTGAGCAGATCCGCCGCCGACGGCAGCTTCGGCTGCTCCTTCGGCGCCGACGGCACGAACGGCCTCGGCGCCTCCTCGGCGAGCGCGTCGCCCGCCGCCTGGAGCAGCGGCAGCGCGAGCACCGCGCCGACGCCCTCGCCCACGGTGACGCCCTGGTCCTGCAGCGGGGTCAGGGTGAGCCGGTCGTACGCCTTGGCCTGGGCCGGCTCGCCGCTGGACTGCCCGGCCCGCCACCACTCCGGCGCCCGGAAGGCGATCCGCTGGGCGACCAGCGCACAGGCCGAGGAGACCACGCCGTCCAGCACCACCGGCAGCCGTCGGACGGCGGCCTGCAGCAGGAAGCCGGTGATCGCCGCGAAGTCGGCCCCGCCGGTGGCGGCGAGCAGCGCGAGCTGGTCGCCGAGTACCGGCCGGGCGCGCCGCAGCGCGTCCCGGATGGTGGCGCACTTGACCATCCACACGCGGTCGTCGATGCCCGAGCCGCGCCCGCAGACCGCGGCCGCGTCCGTGCCGCACAGCGCGCCGACCAGGACGGCGGCCACCGTGGTGGAGCCGACCCCGAGGTCGCCGAGCAGCACCAGGTCGGTGCCGGCGTCGGCCTCCTCGTCGGCCACGGCCATGCCGGCCCGGAAGGCCCGGACGGCCTCCTCCGGGGTGAGGGCGTCCTCGACGTCGATCCGGCCGGAGCCGCGCCGGATCCGGTGGGCGACCACCTCGTCCGGGAAGTTCGCGGGGTCGGTGTCCACCGCGACGTCGACGACCCGCAGTTCGGCGCCGTAGCGGGCGGCCAGCCGGGCCACCGGGGCGCTGCCGTCGAGCACGGCCCGCACCCGGGCCGCGGTGCCGCCGTCGGCGGGCAGCCGGGAGACGCCGAGCGCGGCCACGCCGTGGTCGGCGGCGAACAGCAGCACCTTGGGCGCCGAGACCGGCCGCACCGGGGAGCGCCCCTGTACGGACGACAGCCAGCTGCCCAGCTCCTCCAGCTTGCCGAGGCCGCCACGCGGCCGCCCGGCCTCCTGCCAGCGTTCCTCGGCGGCCCGCCGGGCGCTGTCGTCGGGGCGCTCGACGAGCGAGGAGAACGTATCGAGATCCACGGTCGTGTCCATCGTCCGGAAGGCTACACGCCGCGGGTGTGCGGGCTCGGCTTGACCGTCAGAACCTGTCCCGCGACCACCAGCAGGACCCGCTCCGAGGTGTCGGCGACGGCCATGTTGAGCCGGCCGAGGGTGTCGCGGAAGCGCCGCCCGGCGGCGGTGGCCGGGACGACGCCCATGCCGACCTCGTTGCTCACCGCGACGACCGTGCGCGGGGTGCCCGCCCAGGCCGCGGCCAAGGCCTCGCAGCGGCGCTGCACCGCGGCCTCGCCGCCGTCCGCCCAGGCCAGGTCGTCCCAGGCGTCGCTCTCGTCCATCACGGTGGTCAGCCAGAGCGCCAGACAGTCGATCAGCACCGGCGCCGGGTCCTCGGAGTCGGCCAGCACGGCCTCCAGCTCGCAGGTCTCGGCGGTGCGCCAGCCCGCCGGCCGGCGGTCCCGGTGCAGGGCGACCCGCTGGGCCCACTCGGCGTCGCCGTCCCGGGTGCCGCCGGTGGCCACGTACAGGACGTCCGGGTGGCCGGCGAGCAGCTGCTCGGCACGGGTGGACTTGCCGGAGCGCGCGCCGCCGAGCAGCAGCGTGCGGGGGAGCGGGGGGTGGGTCGCCATGCCGCCCATCCTGCCCGACAGGCATACGGAAGATCGGGCCGGGCAGGCTATGGTGCGCAGCACACAGCAGGCAGCGTCAGTGGGAGGAGCCGGGCATGGTCTGGACGTGGCGGTACGAGAAGGCGGACGGCAGCGCGGTGACGTCGAGCCTCGGCCAGGAGGAGTTCGCCGGTCAGGGCGACGCCGAGACCTGGATCGGGGAGAGCTGGAAGCAGCTCGCCGAGGAGGGCGTGGACACCGCGGTCCTGCTGGAGGACGGCGCCAAGGTCTACGGGATGAGCCTGCACGAGGGCTGAGCCCCTACTTCGCCCCGATCACGTGCAGCAGCGCCGCGACCTGCCGGTACGGGTCGGTGCGGGCGGCCCGGTCCTCGGCTTCGAGCAACTGGGCCAGCTGCCGCCCGTCCACCGGCGGGGCCGCGTCGTCGGGCGCGTTGTCGGTGAAGACCCGGACGCCGTACCAGTGCCGCAGCGGCACGGACACCTCGGAGAGGGTGACGGTCAGGTCGGCGAGCCGGTCGGCGCGGGCGGCCAGCCCGAGCCGGTTGTAGTACCGGTCGCTCTCGAAGGCGTGCAGGGCGGCCCGCCAGTCCCCGGCGGCGGCGGGCCGCAGCGCGAGCGCATCGCGGTTGCGGACCAGCAGCGAGAGCAGCCCGCCGGGCGCCAGCAGCCGGGCCAGCGAGGCGATCATCGGGTCCGGGTCGGGCAGGTACATCAGGACGCCGTGGCAGAGCACCACGTCGAAGCTGCGCGGGCCGAACCAGCGCCCGCACTGGTGGCCGTCGCCGCTGAGCAACTGCAGTCGGCCGCGCACCTCGGGCGGTTCCTCCGTGAGCGCCCCCTGGGCGACGCCGAGGGCGACCGGGTCGGAGTCGATCCCGGTGACGTAGTGGCCCGCCCGGGCCAGCCGCAGGGCCTGGGTGCCCTGGCCGCAGCCGATGTCCAGGACACGCTGGGCGCTCCGGCCGGTCAGCTGCTCGGCGAGCTGCCGGGAGACCAGCTCCTGCCGGACGAAGTTGCGCAGTCCGCCGAGCCGGTCCAGCCAGGCGGCGGTGCCGCCGGCGAAGGAGCCGCTGCGCGAGGGCAGCCGGCGCTCCAGGCCGAGCCGGTCGTGGCCGCCGTCGCCCTGCCCGGGCAGGGCGCCCCCCTGCCCGGGCAGGGCGTAGAGGCCGGGCCCCTCCCAGGACGGCGGGGCCCAGCCGGAGTCCACCGGTTCGGCGGTCAGGGCTTCTCCCCGCGCCGAACCTGCGGCTTGGGCAGGCGCAGCCGGCGCATCTGCAGGGTGCGCATGATGCCGTAGGCGACGGTGCCGCGGGTGTTCTGCCCGGCGAAGCGCTCGGCGAGCTGCTTGCGCAGGCCGAAGCCGAGGCGGACGAAGTCCAGGACGACGAGGACGAAGAACAGCAGGAACAGCAGCGTGGACAGCAGCTGCAGGGCGGGCACCTTGACGATGCTCAGCACCAGGATGACCACGGCGGCCGGCAGGAAGAACTCGGCCAGCGACCAGCGGGAGTCCACGTAGTCGCGGGCGAACTTGCGCACCGGGCCCTTGTCGCGGGCGGGCAGGTGGCGCTCGTCGCCGTCGATCAGCGCCTGGCGCTGCTTCTCGCGCTCGGTGCGCATCCGGTCGCGCGCCTGGCGGGAGGCCTCCTTGCGGTCCTTGGGCACCGTGACCCGGGTGCGCCGGTTGGCCTCGGCCTCGTTGCGCTTGGGGGTGGGGCGGCCCTTCTTGGCCTGCGGGTGGCGGGCCTGGGGCGTCTCGTCCTGCTTCTCCAGCACGGTGGCGGAGGCGGCGGCATCATCTGAACGGCGTCGGAACACACCACCAGCGTACGGGGTGCGGCGCCGCGACCACGGGTCCCCTCGGACCCAAACGCATATCGATCCGCCCGGCCGCGATCCGACCCGGATCTCCCGGGCTCTTCCCGTAGGGGATCAATCGGATGGAGTATGGGGAGGATGAGAGGCGGATCCACCCGGGGGATGAGGATCTGGCACCGGTCGCTGTAGCAGTCTTGTTGCAGGCAGGTGCACTGCGGCGACGGGCTCGCTGCACATACACTCGTCGTGTCTGGTAACGAGATTTAAAACCGCAGGCCGGAGAAGGGGGCACCCGAGGCCCATGAGCGACGGAATCATGAAGCGTATGGGGCTGATCTTCCGCTCCAAGGCGAACAAGGCCTTGGACCGGGCGGAGGATCCCCGTGAGACGCTCGACTACTCCTACCAGAAGCAGCTCGAACTGCTGCAGAAGGTACGGCGTGGCGTCGCGGACGTCGCGACCTCGCGCAAGCGCCTGGAACTCCAGCTGACCCAGCTCCAGCAGCAGTCCGCCAAGTACGAGGACCAGGGCCGCAAGGCGCTGTCCCTCGGCCGGGAGGACCTCGCCCGCGAGGCGCTGACCCGCAAGGCCAACATGCAGTCCCAGATCACCGACCTGGAGACGCAGTACCAGGCCCTGCAGGCCGAGGAGGAGAAGCTCACGCTCGCCTCCCAGCGGCTCCAGGCCAAGGTGGACGCCTTCCGCACCAAGAAGGAGACCATCAAGGCCACCTACACCGCGGCGCAGGCGCAGACCCGCATCGCCGAGTCCTTCTCCGGCATCTCGGAGGAGATGGGCGACGTCGGCCTGGCGATCCAGCGTGCCGAGGACAAGACGGCGCAGATGCAGGCCCGGGCCGGTGCGATCGACGAGCTGCTGGCCTCCGGCGCGCTCGACGACGCCAGCGGTCTCGGCCGCAAGGACGACATCGAGGCCGAGCTGGAGCGAGTGGCCGGCGGTTCCGACGTCGAGCTTGAGCTGGCCCGGATGAAGGCCGAGCTGTCCGGCGGCCCCGCCGCCGGTCCGGCCGCGATCGAGCAGGGCAAGCCGGCCCAGCAGCCGCAGGAGTCGCACCCGCAGGACACCCCGCGCATCAACTACAACAAGTGAGCTGAACACACCCACGAACCAGGAGAAGCGCAGCATGATCATGAGGGTCATGGGTGAGGGGCAGTTCGAGGTGGGCGAGGACCACCTGCACCTGCTCAACCAGCTCGACGACGAGCTGCTCACCGCGGTGGAGTCGGGCGACGAGGACACCTTCCGCCAGGCCTACGGCAAGCTGCTGGACGCCGTGAAGCAGTACGGCAGCCAGCTGCCGGACGACTCGCTGGAGCCGTCCGAGCTGATCCTGCCGAGCGCCGAGGCGACCCTCGACGAGGTCCGGGCCCTGCTCCTGTCCGAGGGCGAGGGCGTCATCCCGGGGTTCCCCGAGTACGAGTAGCCGCGCGGCCGCTGCCAGACGAAAGGGCGGGCTCCCTCCGATTCGGAGGGAGCCCGCCCTTCGCTGTTATTCGCCCGCTCGCCTCCGGCGCGCCCCTTCGGCTCGGGGCGGGATCCGCCCGCTCGCCTCCGGGGCGCCCCGGAGGCGAGCGCTTCGGGCTACGGCAGCGCCAGCATCCGGTCGAGCGCGGCCTTGGCGTACTTCTCGGTCTCCGGGTCGACGCTGATCACGTTCGGCACCCGGCCCTCGACCAGCGACTCCAGTGCCCAGACCAGGTGCGGCAGGTCGATCCGGTTCATGGTCGAGCAGAAGCAGACCGCGCGGTCCAGGAAGACGATCTCCTTGTCCGGGTGCGCCTTGGCCAGGCGGCGGACCAGGTTCAGCTCGGTGCCGATGGCCCACTTGGAGCCGGGCTCGGCGGCGTCCAGGGCCTTGATGATGTACTCGGTCGAGCCGACCATGTCGGCGGCGCTGACGACCTCGTGCTTGCACTCGGGGTGCACCAGGACGGTCACGCCGGGGATCCGCTCGCGGACGTCGTTCACCGAGTCCAGGCTGAACCGGCCGTGCACCGAGCAGTGGCCGCGCCAGAGGATCATCTTGGCGTCCCGCAGCTGCTCGGCGGTCAGGCCGCCGTTCGGCTTGTGCGGGTTGTACAGGACGCAGTCGTCCAGCGAGAGGCCCATGTCCCGCACCGCGGTGTTGCGGCCGAGGTGCTGGTCGGGCAGGAAGAGCACCTTCTGGCCCTGCTCGAAGGCCCACTCCAGGGCGCGCTGGGCGTTGGAGGAGGTGCAGATGGTGCCGCCGTGCTTGCCGGTGAAGGCCTTGATGTCGGCGGAGGAGTTCATGTACGAGACCGGGACGGTCACGTCGGCTATGCCGGCGTCGGTCAGCACGTCCCAGCACTCGGCGACCTGCTCGGCGGTGGCCATGTCGGCCATCGAGCAGCCGGCCGCGAGGTCGGGCAGGACGACCTGCTGGCGGTCGCTGGTGAGGATGTCCGCCGACTCGGCCATGAAGTGCACGCCGCAGAAGACGATGAACTCGGCCTCCGGGCGGGCCGCGGCGTCGCGGGCGAGCTTGAACGAGTCGCCGGTGACGTCGGCGAACTCGATGACCTCGTCGCGCTGGTAGTGGTGGCCGAGGATGAAGACGCGGTCGCCGAGGGCGGCCTTGGCCGCGCGGGCGCGCTCGACGAGGTCCGGATCGGAGGCCGGCGGGAGGTCGCCGGGACACTCGACGCCGCGCTCGCTGTTCGGGTCGGCCTCTCGGCCGAGCAGCAGCAGAGCGAGCGGCGTCGGAGTGGGGTCGACGCCGTAGGTCTCGGTGATGGTGGTGGTCACGGGCGGGTGCCCTTCTGTGCGGCCGACCGAGCGGTGGGGCCTTTTCGTCTATCTGACACTATCTATTCTAACCGGTTAGCGTCAGAGTGACGATGGCCATCCTGTCGATGTGACGAGAACCGCTCGTCGGATCGGGCCCACGGCGGAGCCGGATAGCCGATTTGGGGCAGTCCGGCCGTGGCCGAATCGATACTTCGAAGCCTCCGGGTATGGCTGAGCCCATGAAAGCAATTGCGATCAACCGCTACGGCGGCCCCGAGGTGGTCGAGTACACCGATCTGCCCGACCCCAAGGTCGGGCCCGACTCCGTACTGGTGCAGGTCCGGGCGGCCGGGGTGAACCCGGTGGACTGGAAGGTCCGGGACGGCGCCCTGGACGGCCTGCTGGACGTGCACTTCCCCCTGGTCATGGGCTGGGACGTGGCGGGCGTGGTCCGCGCGGTCGGCGGTGGTGTGACGGAGTTCGCCCCCGGCGACGAGGTGTACGGCTACGTCCGCAAGGACGCCGTCGAGCACGGTACCTACGCCGAACTGGTCTCCGCCCCGGTCCGCACCCTGGCCCGTCGGCCCGCCGCGCTGGACTGGGCGCAGTCCGGCGGCCTGCCGCTGGCCGGGCTCACCGCGCTGCAGAGCCTGAACGCGCTGCGGCTCGCCGAGGGGGAGACCCTGCTGGTGCACGCCGCGGCCGGCGGGGTCGGCCACCTGGCCGTCCAGATCGCCCGGGCCCGCGGCGCTCGGGTGATCGGCACCGCGGGCGAGCGCAACCACGACTACCTGCGCGGCCTCGGCGCCGAACCGGTCACGTACGGCGAGGGCCTGGCCGAACGGGTGCGCGAACTCGCTCCGGCGGGCGTGGACGCCGCGCTGGACCTGGTCGGCCGCGGCGCCGTCCAGGTCTCGGCGGGCCTGGTGGCCGACCCGGCCCGGATCGCCTCGATCACCGACTTCGGGGTCAAGGCCCTCGGCGGCCACTACGTCTGGGTCCGCCCGGACGCGGCGGGCCTCGCGGAGCTCGCCGCGCTCGCCGACGACGGTCGGCTCACCGTCACCGTCGCCTCCACCTTCCCGCTGGCCCAGGCGGCCTCCGCCCAGGCCCTCAGTACCGAGGGCCGCACCCGGGGGAAGATCGTGCTGCTCGTGGACTGATGGCCGCCCGCCGGTCATCCGTCGACGGTGGACTCGTTCAGGTCATCCGCCAGAATGGGTGGCGAACCGTTTCGGCAACGGCAACCGGCCACGGCGACCGGCAACGGCGGCAGCGGCCGCGACAGCACCGCCCCACCGCCCGGAACGCCCCCTCACCGCCACCGCACGACCCGTGGAGCCCCGCACCGATGACCAGCAGCCGAGCACCCGAGGCGACCGGGGCGGACCTGGACGAGACCGACCGACAGCTCCTCGCCCGCCTCGGCAGCGACGGCCGCGCCTCCTACGCCGAGATCGGTCTCCAGGTGAACCTCTCCGCCACCGCCGTGCGCCGCCGGATCGACCGGCTCCGGGCGCGCGGCGTGGTGCGGGGCTTCACCGTGGTGCTCGACCCGGCCGTGCTCGGCTGGCAGACCGAGGCCTTCGTCGAGGTCTACTGCCGCGAACGCACCGCCCCCGAGGAGATCCTGGCCAGCCTGCGCCAGTTCCCCGAGGTGGTCGCCGCCTGGACGGTCACCGGGGACCCGGACGCCCTGGTGCACCTGCGGGCCGCCGACACGCGCCACCTGGAGGCCGTCATCGAGCGGATCCGGCGCGAGCCCGGCGTCCAGCGCAGCCGCTCCTCGGTGGTCCTCTCCCAGCTGATCGGCTGAGCCCGCGAGGGGCACGCAGGAATCCTGCGCGGACCCGTCCGAAGACGCCCGAAACCTGCCCGACCAGCCGCGTTCCGACGCGCGGCGAAGCGCCCGCGCTGCCTACGCTGATCACGTCCGGTCAACGTGGTGAGGCGTCCCGCAGACCGGATCCCCCCGACACCCACAGCCGAGAGGGACAGCCGTGTCCGCAGCACCCGACCGCATGCACCGGCCCGACAACGAACTGGTCGACCTGGTTTTCGACTACATGCGGGAGCGGCTGCAGTACGACCCCGTTCCGCTGGACCACCCCGGCGACGGCGAGCACCTGCGCGTCCAGCTGGCCGGCCTGCTCAACCAGGACGGCAACGACGCGGCCGACGTGCTCAAGCTGTACGACCACGAGCTGTCCCGCGCGGTCATCTCTGCCGACAGCCCCCGCTATCTGTCCTTCATCCCGTGTGCCCCGACCAAGGCCGCGCTGCTGTTCGACATGGTCGTCTCCTGCGCCTCGCTGCAGGGCATCTCCTGGCTGGAGGCGGCCGGCGCCATCGCCGCCGAGAACCAGGTGCTGCGGCTGATCGCCGACCGGGCCGGACTGCCCGCCTCGGCCGGCGGCTGCTTCGTCTCCGGCGGCTCGGCGGGCAACCTGTCCGCCCTGGTGGTCGCCCGCGACACCGCGCGCCGCAAGCTCGGCGTCGGCCCGGAGGCCCGGCTGCGGATAGCCGTCGCCGACCAGGTGCACTCCTCGGTCAAGAACACCTTCAACATCATCGGCGTCGAGGCCTTCAAGGTCCCGACCGTGAACCGCCGGTTCACCGGCGAGGCGCTGCGCGCCGCCCTGGCCGCCGATCCCGACCCCGGGACGGTGATCGCCGTCGTCGGCACCGCCGGCACCACCAACGAGGGCATCGTCGACGACCTGGCCGGCCTGGCCGAGGTCGCCCGCGAGCGCGACCTGTGGTTCCACGTGGACGGCGCCTACGGGGGCGCCGGCCTGTTCGCCCCGTCGGTGCGCGAGCGCTACAACGGCATCGAGCACGCCGACTCCTTCGTGGTCGACCCGCACAAGTGGCTGTTCGCCCCCTTCGACTGCGCCGCGCTGATCTACCGCAACCCGCAGCTCGCCCGCGCCGTGCACACCCAGGACGCGTCCTACCTGGACGTCCTGCACACCGAGGGCGACGAGTGGAACCCCACCGACTACGCCTACCACCTGACCCGGCGCGCCCGCGGCCTGCCGCTCTGGTTCTCGCTGGCCGTCCACGGCGTCCAGGCCTACACCGACGCCATCGAGACCGGCCTCCAGCTGGCCCGGGACACCGCCCAGCTGATCCGCGACACCGACCACCTGGAGCTGCTGTTCGACCCGCAGCTCTCCGCCGTCTGCTTCAAGCGCACCGGCTGGACCAACGACGACTACTACCGCTGGTCGCAGCAGCTGCTCGCGGACCAGATCGGCTTCGTCACCCCGACCGGCTGGGACGGCGAGACGGTCGCCCGCTTCGCCTTCCTGCACCCGGGCACGACCATGGAGATGGTCAGGGAGATCCTGGACACCATGGCCTGATCCAGGCCCGCAGCCCGCCCGTACGGCCCCGCCGGCCCGCCGGTGGGGCCGTAACCGCGTCCCGGTCTAGAGGAACGCCCCGTTCGGCAGGTACGGCGTCGGCGGCCGCATCCCGCGCACCCCGACGAAACCGGCGGTCTCCGGCGTCAGCCCGACCTCCAGCCCGACGTCCAGCGCCCACTCCTGCTCGGCGGTCAGGTACTCCACCCGCGCCTCGACGCCGTCCGGCACCCGGGCCAGCGCCTCGCGCAGCAGCCGGGCGGCGATCCGCTTGCTGGTGGCCGCCAGCAGCCGCACCACCCCGCCGTCCCGGTAGCAGTAGCCGCTGCCGGCCAGCGCGTCGGCGACCAGCAGCTCCTCGAAGTGCCCGAGCATCAGCTCGTGGTCCGGGCCGTGCGCCGACCCGCGCAGCCGGCGGTCCACCGAGTCCAGCAGGTGCAGGTGGGTGAGGTTGCCGCGGTGCACCGGTATGTCGCCCGGGTCGATCAGCCCCTCCCGGTCCACCCGCCCGGTCAACCGCATCGCCGGGTGCAGGGTGAACCCGGCCAGCCGGTAGCGGCGGGCCGCCGCCGGGGAACCGCCGGCGCAGACCATCCCGCGCAGGCAGCCTCGGGCATGCGCCAGGGCCCGTTCGAACAGCAACCGCCCGACCCCCTGGTTCTGCGCGGACGGCCGGACGGCGAACAGCGAGGGCATCCACAACCCTTCCCGGCGCATCGACAGCACCACCCCGACCGCCTGCCCGCCGCTCTCCGCCAGCCAGCACCCCCCGGCGTCGGTGCGCGCCAGGTGTCTGGCCCGGGCCAGCTGCAGCGGCGTCGGTGCGGGCGCCTGCGCGGGGTCGTCGGACGGGGCGGCGAACGCGGCGAAGGACAGTTCCCGGACGGCCTCCGCGTCCGCTGCGGTGTCCCTGACCTGGCGAAGGATCATGCCGCCCATCCTGGCGTCCGAGGGGCGGCCGCGGGGTCCGTTCACCCGGATCCATGACGCGGGCGGTGCCCCGTCCTCCCCGGTTGTGCGAGCATGGGGAGCGTACGGGCCCGGGTGACACATCCGGTCCACGGAAAACCAGCCGTCGAACAAGCCGCAGAAATCCGTCGCCGTCCGGGAAATGAAACCGGGTGGTCGTTGGTTGGCACTGGCGGTAGACCGTCGTCAAGACCGGGAGAAAGCAGATGACCGTCCAGGACGAGACCACTGTCGAGAGTGGCATCCTCCTCACCGATGCCGCCGCGGCAAAGGTCAAGGCCCTGCTGGAGCAGGAAGGCCGCGAGGACCTCGCGCTGCGCGTCGCCGTCCAGCCCGGTGGCTGCTCCGGCCTGCGTTACCAGCTGTTCTTCGACGAGCGCTCGCTCGACGGCGACGTGCTCAAGGACTTCGACGGCGTCAAGGTCGTCACCGACCGCATGAGCGCCCCGTACCTGGGTGGCGCCACCGTCGACTTCGTCGACACCATCGAGAAGCAGGGCTTCACCATCGACAACCCGAACGCCACCGGCTCCTGCGCCTGCGGCGACTCCTTCAGCTAAGCCTGAAGCGGGCCTCGAACGCCGAGGCGGCCCCGGGATCCTTCCCGGGGCCGCCTCTTCGCGTTCCGGCGCCGCGGTCGGCCCGCTACCGCGCCGGGCCGTCCGGGGTCACCGGGTCGGGGCCCATGTGCGAGTCGCCCTCCAGCGGGACGTCCTGGTTGCTCGACCGGTCGACCACCGTACGCCCGGCCAGTGGCGACCGCAGGTCGGCGGAGACGGACTGCCGCTTGGCCAGCGCGGTGCAGACCTGCCCCGGCTGGACGGCCGGCGGGCCCGGCACGACCTGGACGCCGACCTGGCCCTGCTGGGACTCGTCCGCCTTCAGCGCGTACTTGGTGCAGACCCCGCCGAAGAAGTAGACGGTCAGCTTGTTGCCGTCCACCCGGTAGCCGATCGGCGGGCGCCCCCCGGGGTTGGGCTTGCCGTTGCCGGCCGGGTCGGGCTCGCCGGGGGCGATCCCGTTGGTCGGGGGAGTGGCCGCTCCCGACGGCCGCCCCGGGGCGGGCTCGGCCGGGGTCGGGGACCAGCCGGTCGACGGGGCGGCCGGGGTGGTCCCCGCCGACGGCGAGCCGGAGTCCGTCGGGGCCTGCGGGGAGCCGCTCGCCGAGGGCGAGGCGCTCGCGGCGGCCGTCGCGCTGCTCGCCGCCGAGTCCCCGGAGCTCTTGCCGTCGCCGTTGCAGCCGGCCAGGGTCACCACCGCCGCCAGCGCGGCCACCGCCAGGGCCACCGTCCGCCGACCACGCCTGGGCATCGTCTCCAGATCCATCTGCACATCCTCCCGAGGGCTCAGCGGCGCCGCCTGCTCGGCTGCTCCGCGCGGATGTGACGTGCCCCGGTCGGATCCGGTTCCGCTTCGGTCCGGTCGGATCACATGCCGTACTCGGCCATCCCGGCGACCAGCCGCTGCGCCCCGGACGGGACCCGCACACCGACGGAGGCGGGGGTGGCCGGCTCCGGACCGGCCGTCACCTGCGGCCAGAACCGGCGCAGCCGACGGGAGGAGCTGACCAGCGCGTCGAGGGTCTCGCCGTCCGCGTCGGACCGGAGGGCGGGCAGCGGGGAGTGGTTGGGCATCATCGGGCATCGCTCCGATCCAGTGCCGTGGCCGCACCGCCACGGTCGACGACGGGCCCGTCTCGTCCGACGGGGCCCGTGGCCGACCCTAGGCGCGGCTCCAGGTGCTCACCAGTGCTACCCGGAGGTAGTACACGTTCGAGGGCCTCGGGTGCCACCATGGCCGGTAGGGGCAAGCGGCAGCTTGCGGGACTCCTGCCGGGTCGCCGCCCCGGCACCGGTACCGTGGGTGGGTTCATCCGCCCCCGCTGGCCCTGTTGCCATCCTGAGGAGACCTCCGTGCGTATCGCCGTCGCCGGCTCGATCGCCACCGACCACCTGATGACGTTCCCCGGTCGGTTCGCCGACCAGCTCGTCGCCGAGCAGCTGCACACCGTGTCGCTGTCGTTCCTGGTCGACGCCCTGGACATCCGCCGCGGCGGGGTCGCCCCGAACATCACGTTCGGCATGGGAGTGCTCGGACTGCGGCCGATCCTGGTCGGCGCCGCCGGTGCGGACTTCGCCGAGTACCGAAGCTGGCTGGAGCGGAACAACGTGGACTGCACCTCCGTCCACATCTCCGAGACCCGGCACACCGCCCGCTTCATGTGCACCACGGACGAGGACCACAACCAGATCGCCTCGTTCTACACCGGTGCCATGGCGGAGGCCCGCAACATCGAGCTCAAGCCGATCGCCGACCGTGTCGGCGGCCTCGACCTCGTCCTGGTCGGCGCCGACGACCCGCAGGGCATGGTCCGCCACACCCAGGAGTGCCGCACCCGCGGTTACGCCTTCGCCGCGGACCCCTCCCAGCAGCTGGCCCGCCTGGACGGCGAGGACATCCGCGAGCTGGTGGACGGCGCCGCCTACCTCTTCACCAACGAGTACGAGGCTGCGCTGATCGAGACCAAGACCGGCTGGGGCGCCGAGGAGCTGCTCACCCGGGTCGGCACCCGGGTCACCACCCTGGGCAGCAAGGGCGTTCGGATCGAGCGCAAGGGCGAGGCCCCGGTCCTGGTCGGCTGCCCGGTCGAGGAGGCCAAGGTCGACCCGACCGGCGTCGGCGACGCCTTCCGGGCCGGCTTCCTCTCCGGCCTGTCCTGGGGCCTCGAGCTGGAGCGCGCCGCCCAGCTCGGCTGCATGCTCGCCACCCTGGTGATCGAGACCGTCGGCACCCAGGAGTACGAGCTGCGCCCGGCCACCTTCCTGAAGCGCTTCGAGGCCGCCTACGGCGCCGAGGCCGCCGCGGAGATCCGCGCGCACCTGGTCAAGTAGCCGCCCGGTCAGGAGCGGCGCACCACCAGGTAGGCCGAGCCCCGGTCGCCGCCGTAGTCGGCGGCCGGGGCCTCGCCCGTGTACTCCTGCCCGCGCATCCCGCACCAGGCCGGGATGTCCAGCCGGGCCGCCTCGTCATCCGCGAGGACGGCGACCGTGCCGCCCACCGGCACCTCACCGATCCGCTTCGCCAGCTCGATCACCGGCAGCGGGCAGCGCTTGCCCAGCGCGTCGATCACTGTGACCCGCCCGCTCACCTCCGGGCGCTCGGACCCGGCGCCGACACTCTTCGCTCCGGCACTCCCTCCTGCGTCGGTCGCTTGTCCCTCATCGCTCTCGGCACCGGCGCGCCCTCCGGCTCGCGGGGTGACCCGCCCGCTCACCTCCGAAGGGGCCTCCGGCGCGCTGACCGGCGCGGGCGCGGGCAGGTCCAGCCCGAGCGGTGCCCGCACCCCGGCGACCAGCTCCGGCAGCACGGCGAGGAAGCGCTCCACGTCCGCCTCGGCCGTCCCGTACGGCAGCGAGACCCGGACGTTGCCCTCGGTGAGCACCCCCATCGCGGCCAGCACATGGCTCGGCGTCAGGGTGGAGGAGGTGCAGGAGGAGCCGGAGGAGACCGCGAAGCCCGCCCGGTCCAGCTCGGTCAGCAGCACCTCGCCGTCCACGTACAGGCAGGAGAAGGTGACGATGTGCGGCAGCCGCCGCACCGGGTCGCCGACCACCTCGACCTCGGGCACCAGTTGCGGCACCCGGGTGCGGATCCGCTCCACCAGCGCGTGCAGCCGGGCGTTCTCCCGTTCCGCCTCGGCCCGTACGGCGCGCAGCGAGGCGGCCGCGGCCACGATCGCCGGGACGTTGACGTAACCCGGGACCCGCCCGCCCTCGCGCTCGTCGGCCGGCAGCGGTGAGACGTAGCGGACGCCCTTGCGCACCGCGAGGATCCCGACCCCGGCCGGCCCGCCCCACTTGTGGGCGCTGGCGGTCAGCAGCGACCAACCCGCCGGGACGTCCGTCCGCCCGGCGCTCTGCGCCGCGTCGACCAGCAGCGGCACGCCGACCGCGGCGCACAGTGCGGCGACCTCGCCGACCGGTTGGACCGTCCCCACCTCGTGGTTGGCGCTCTGCAGGGCGGCCAGTGCGGTGTCCGGCCGGAGCAGGGCGCCGAAGGCCTCCGGGTCCACCCGTCCGGTGCCGTCCACCGGGGCGACCGAGACCTCGGCGCCGTCCGCCTCCCGGCGCTCGGCGACGTGCAGCACGCTGGAGTGCTCCACCGCGGAGTGCACCAGGTGCCCGCCCTGCCGCCGGTTCCCGGCGAGGCCGCCCAGCAGGCCGAGTTGGACGGCCTGGGTGCCGCTCGCGGTGAAGGCGATCTCGTCGGCGCGCGCGCCCAGGACGTCGGCGACCGTCTCGCGGGCGGCGTCCAGCAGCATCCGGGCCTGTCGGCCGGAGCGGTACAGCCGGGCCGGGTCGGCCCAGCCCTCGTCCAGGGCGGCGGTCAGGGCCTGCCGCGCGACGGGGTGCAGAGGGGCCGTCGAAGCCACGTCGAAGTACACGGTCACATTTAACGACACACCCAGAAGCTTTCCGCTCGCCCGGAATTGCTCACCAGCCGTCAGTCGATCACCCCGAATGTCCGCTTCGTCCGGTCCCGACGGGTCGTCACCCACGTTGTTCGAGGTCATCCCCCGATCGGGCGTAAGGACCTCGAATGCCTACGATGACCTGGGGCGCAGCCCCCGCCGGGCCTGATCGGGCGACCGGGCGGCGCGTTACCGGGGGCTGCCCGTCAGGAGCGCATAAGGCTGGAGTAGGGTTTGGCCCGCATAAGCATTCAAACCGTGCCCGTGGACGGGTCGCCGGAGGGGCTCACAATCTCCTCCCGGTGCGACGCGAAGGCGGGCGAGACTTCGGGAAGGCGCTACGTGAGTCCCAACGGCTCCGACCGCTCGCCGCGGCGCACGATGCGGCGGAAGCTGCCTCAGGCGCTGGCACTGGGCCTCGTCATCGCGACCGCCACCGGCTGCTCGGCCAACGACCTCCCCAGGCTTGGCCTCCCGAGTCCGGTCACGAAGGAAGGACCCATGGTCCTCCAGATGTGGCAGGGCTCCTGGATCGCGGCGCTGGTGGTCGGCGTACTGATGTGGGGTCTGATCATCTGGAGCGTGATCTTCCACCGGCGCAAGCGCACTGGCGTGGAGATCCCTCCGCAGACCCGGTACAACGTGCCCATCGAGGCGCTCTACACCGCGGTCCCCATCATCATCGTCTCGGTCCTCTTCTACTTCGTCGCCCGCGACGAGTCGAAGCTGACCGCCGTCTCCGCCAAGCCGCAGCACTACGTCAACGTGGTGGGCTTCCAGTGGAGCTGGGCGTTCAACTACGAGAACACCGAGACCCCCGACCCGGCCAACAAGGACGCCGCGTACGACGTCGGTACGCCCAAGGACGTTCCGACGCTCTGGCTGCCGGTCAACGAGACGGTGCAGTTCCGGCTCACCTCTCGTGACGTCATCCACGACTTCTGGCCCGTCAACTTCATGATGAAGATGGACGTCGTGCCGGGCGTGGTGAACAAGTTCGAGGTCACCCCGACCGTCAAGGGTGAGTACATGGGCAAGTGTGCCGAGCTCTGCGGCGTCGACCACTCGCGCATGCTGTTCAACGTCAAGGTCGTCGACCGCGCCGACTACGACAAGCACCTGGCCGACCTCCGTGCCAAGGGCCAGAACGGTGCGGTGCCCTCCGGCGTCATCACCATGGGAAGTGAAGCGAAGTGACCATCCTCAACGAGCCCGCCGCGGCCGGCGGGGGCGCCGAGGCCGTCACGGTCGGGGCGCAGCGGACCCGGAAGCCGGGTTCGACCATCATCAAGTGGCTCACCACCACTGACCACAAGACGATCGGCACCCTGTACCTGGGCACGTCGTTCGCCTTCTTCCTGATCGGCGGCATCCTCGCCCTGGTCATGCGTGCCGAGCTGGCTCGTCCCGGGACCCAGATCCTGTCGAACGAGCAGTTCAACCAGGCGTTCACGATGCACGGCACGATCATGCTGCTGATGTTCGCGACGCCGCTGTTCGCGGGCTTCGCAAACTGGATCATGCCGCTGCAGATCGGCTCCCCGGACGTGGCCTTCCCGCGTCTGAACATGTTCGCGTACTGGCTGTACCTCTTCGGTTCGTCCATCGCGGTCTGTGGCTTCCTGACCCCGAATGGCGCCGCCGACTTCGGCTGGTTCGCCTACTCCCCGCTCTCCGACGCGGTGCACTCGCCCGGCGTCGGCGGCGACATGTGGATCATGGGTCTGGCCTTCTCCGGCTTCGGCACGATCCTCGGTGCGGTCAACTTCATCACCACGATCATCTGCATGCGCGCTCCGGGCATGACGATGTTCCGGATGTCGATCTTCGTCTGGAACGTCCTGCTGACCTCGGTGCTGGTCCTGCTGGCCTTCCCGGTGCTCGCCGCCGCGCTGTTCGCCCTGGAGGCGGACCGCAAGTTCGGGGCCCATGTCTTCGATCCCGCCAACGGCGGGGCGATGTTGTGGCAACACCTGTTCTGGTTCTTCGGTCACCCCGAGGTGTACATCATCGCGCTGCCGTTCTTCGGCATCGTGTCGGAGATCATCCCGGTCTTCAGCCGCAAGCCGATGTTCGGCTACTCCGGCCTGATCGCGGCCACCATCGCGATCGCCGGTCTGTCCGTGACGGTGTGGGCGCACCACATGTACGTCACCGGGCAGGTGCTGCTGCCGTTCTTCTCCTTCATGACCTTCCTGATCGCGGTCCCGACCGGTGTGAAGTTCTTCAACTGGGTCGGCACCATGTGGAAGGGCTCGCTGAGCTTCGAGACCCCGATGCTCTGGACGGTCGGCTTCCTGGTCACCTTCCTCTTCGGTGGTCTGACCGGTGTCCTGCTGGCCTCGCCGCCGATCGACTTCCACGTCTCGGACTCGTACTTCGTCGTCGCCCACTTCCACTACGTGGTCTTCGGCACCGTCGTGTTCGCGATGTTCGCCGGCTTCCACTTCTGGTGGCCGAAGATGACCGGCAAGATGCTGGACGAGCGCCTCGGCAAGATCACCTTCTGGACGCTGTTCTTCGGCTTCCACACCACCTTCCTGGTGCAGCACTGGCTCGGCGCGGAGGGCATGCCCCGCCGTTACGCCGACTACCTGGCCTCGGACGGCTTCACCACGCTGAACACCGTCTCGACCATCGGCTCCTTCGTGCTCGGCCTGTCGATCCTGCCGTTCCTCTACAACGTCTGGAAGACCGCCAAGTACGGCGAGAAGGTCGCCGTGGACGACCCGTGGGGCTTCGGCCGTTCCCTGGAGTGGGCGACCTCCTGCCCGCCGCCGCGGCACAACTTCCTCACCCTGCCCCGGATCCGCTCCGAATCCCCGGCCTTCGACCTCCACCACCCGGAGATCGCCGCGCTGGACTACCTGGAGAACCACGGCGAGCCGGCGAAGCACCTCGCCGGCGTGACCCCGGCGAAGTACGACGCCCCGAAGCTGGGCAAGGGCAAGCAGGAGGGTGACGCCTGATGAAGGAACAGGGAAAGATCTTCCTGGGCCTGTCGGTCTTCGTGCTGGCGATGGCCATCACCTACGGCCTGTGGACCAACCACTCGGGCCCGGGCCTGGAGGCCGCCGGTACCACCGCGCTGTTCCTGGCCTTCGGTCTGTGCGCCTTCATCGGGTACTACCTCGCCTTCACCGCCCGTCGGGTGGACAGCGGCGCGGGTGACAACCCCGAGGCCGAGGTCGCGGACGACGCCGGCGAGCTGGGCTTCTTCGCCCCGCACAGCTGGCAGCCGCTGTCGCTGGCGCTCGGCGGCGCGCTCGCCTTCCTGGGCGTGATCTTCGGCTGGTGGCTGATGTTCTGGGCCGCCCCGATCATCCTGATCGGCATCTTCGGATGGGTCTTCGAGTTCTACCGGGGCGAGAACCAGAACCAGTAGGTTCCACCTCCGACAGCAGGGCCGGTCCTCCCGCAAGGGAGGACCGGTCCTGCTGCTTCCCGGGGGTGACCGCCTCACTCAACCGGGTGAACGGAGGGTCGCTCGGATGTCGCTTGATGCGAGCCGTTCCTACGATCTGATCAATCGTGCGAAATGTGCGAACACCCCGGAGGCGGTCATGGCCGACAGGCGCGGAATCGCAGGCATCGGCAGCATCTCGCTGGCCCTGGCAGTACTGGCGCCGCTGGCCGCCTGCTCGTCCGGTGACGATCAGCCCGCCGGGCCGCACCGGATCGACGCTGCCCCGCTCGTCCACCTCTCGGCCGAGGGCAAGGTCGACCCCTCCAAGCCGGTCACCGTGACCGCCGTGGCGGGCAGCCGGCTCACCGACGTCACCGTGGTCGGCCCGGACGGCCGGGTGGTGGCCGGCCGGCTCGCCGATGACCAGCACAGCTGGCAGACCACCGGCCGGCTGAAGGCCGACACCGCCTACGCCGTCCGGATCTCCGCCGACGACGGCCGGAACGGCCGGGGCGACACCACCCAGAACTTCAGCACGATGGCCGCCCAGCGCCTGCTCGGCGTCAAGCTCGGCCCGGACTCCTCCGGCAGCGGCGTCTACGGGGTGGGCCAGCCGCTCACCGCGCAGCTCTCCGAGGCGGTGAAGGACCCCCAGGCCCGGCAGGAGGTCGAGCGCGCCCTGACGGTGGCCTCCCAGCCGGCCGTCACCGGCGCCTGGTACTGGGTGGACGACAAGAACCTGCACTTCCGCCCGGAGGAGTACTGGCCGGCCGGGACGACCGTGTCGCTGGCCTTCGACGGCACCGGCAGCCGGATCTCGGACGGCCTCTACGGCGGCGACCGCAGCTCGCTGCGGCTGCGGATCGGCGACCGGGTCGAGTCGGTGGTCGACGCGGCCGCCCACGCACTCACCCTCAAGCGTGACGGCGAGGTGGTCCGGACCATCCCGGTCACCACCGGCAAGCCCGGCTTCGACACCCGCAACGGCATCAAGGTGGTGCTCGGCCAGGAGCGCTCGGTCCGGATGAACGGCGAGACGATCGGCATAGCGGCGGGCAGCTCCGAGGCGTACGACCTCGACGTGCTGTGGGCCACCCGGGTGACGTGGAGCGGCGAGTACGTCCACGCGGCGCCCTGGTCGGTCGGCTCGCAGGGCTATGAGAACGTCAGCCACGGCTGCACCGGGATGAGCACCGACAACGCCAAGTGGTTCTACGACAACACCCGGATCGGGGACCTGGTGACGGTGGTGAACAGCCGCGGCGCCACCATGGAGCCCTTCGGCAACGGCTTCGGGGACTGGAACGTCTCCTGGACGGACTGGGTCAAGCACAGCGCCCTCGGACAGTCCTTCAGCACCACCGTCCCGGCAGGCCAGGCCCCCGCCGCGGGCATGACGCGCCCCGAGCTCTGAGGGGCGGTGGCTGCCCCTTCGGAGCGGGGCCGGGCTCCGGGCCTGGTCCCGGGCTAGGCCTCGGGGTAGGCCACCTGCAGGGCGGTCAGCACGGCGGCCAGGGCGTCCGGGTGGGACAGGCCCAGTCGGCCCACCCGTTCGGCGTACTCGGCGGCGGCCTCGGCGGCCAGCCGGTGGGCGGTGTCCCCGGTGGCCGCGATCAGGGTGCCGCGCCGCCCGTGGGTCTCCACCACGCCGTCCGCCTCCAGCTCCTTGTAGGCCCGGGCGATCGTCCCGGCGGCCAGCCCCAGCTCCTCGGCGAGGGCCCGTACGGTGGGCAGCCGCTGACCGGTCGGCAGCGCGCCGGAGCGGGCCTGCTCGGCGATCTGGGCGCGGATCTGCTCGTACGGGGGAGTGGCGGCGGCGGGGTCGACGGACAGCTGCACGGAGGGCTCCTGGGGGCGGTGCGGGGGGCGGGGCTGGCAGGTCGGCAACGGCCGAGGGCCGCTGACCAGATGAACTCTGGTCAGCGGCCCTCGGGGTGAAGCGGGAGTGCGTACGGGATCAGTGGTGGCCGTGGCCGCTGGTGATCTCGTGGTGCTCCTCGGCGGTGGGCTTGGGGATCTGGCTGCCCTCGCCGTAGAAGCCGCGGGAGAGCTTGGCCCGGGTGCGGGTGAGGGCGCCGGCCTTGCGGGCCACGCCGTTCTCGTCCGTCTGGGCCGGCAGCTCGACCGGCTGGTTCTGCTCGTGCGCCGTGAGCTTGTGCAGGTCCTTCTGCGGCAGCTGGGCGTGCACCTCGACGAACTCACCGTGCGGCAGGCGCTTGATGACGCCGGTCTCGCGACCGTGCAGCACCTTCTCCTTGTCACGGCGCTGGAGGCCGAGGCACCAGCGCTTGGTGACGATGAAGGTGATGACCGGCACCAGGAAGAAGCCGGCGCGCACGAAGTAGGTGATCGAGTTGAGCGACAGGTGGAAGTGGGTGGCGAACAGGTCGTTGCCACCACCGACCAGCAGCACCAGGTAGAGGCTGATCCAGGCGGCACCCAGGGCGGTGCGGACCGGGGCGTTGCGCGGGCGGTCCAGGATGTGGTGCTCGCGCTTGTCGCCGGTGATCCAGCCCTCGATGAACGGGTAGACCGCGATGGCGACCAGGACCAGCGGGAAGATCATCAGCGGGATGAACACGCCCAGGTTCAGGGTGTGGCCCCACAGGCTGATCTCCCAGCCCGGCATGACGCGGATCAGACCCTCGGAGAAGCCCATGTACCAGTCGGGCTGGGCGTCGGTCGACACCTGGTCCGGACGGTACGGGCCGTAGGCCCAGATCGGGTTGATCGTGGCGATCGCCGAGATGGCGGCGATGATGCCGAAGACCAGGAAGAAGAAGCCACCGGCCTTGGCCATGTAGACCGGCATCAGCGGCATGCCGACGACGTTCTTCTCGGTCTTGCCCGGGCCCGCCCACTGGGTGTGCTTGTGGTAGAAGACCAGGATCAGGTGCGCCACCAGCAGGCCGAGCATGATGCCCGGGATCAGCAGCACGTGGATGGTGAAGAACCGCGGCACGATGTCGTGGCCGGGGAACTCGCCCCCGAACAGGAACATCTGGATGTAGGTGCCGACCAGCGGGACCGCGAGGATCGCGCCTTCCATGAAGCGGATACCGGTACCCGACAGCAGGTCGTCCGGCAGCGAGTAGCCGAAGAAGCCGTCGAACATGCCGAGGACCAGCAGCAGGAAGCCGAAGACCCAGTTGATCTCACGCGGCTTGCGGAACGCGCCGGTGAAGAACACGCGCATCATGTGCACGAGCATCGCGGCCACGAAGACCAGCGCGGCCCAGTGGTGGATCTGGCGGATCAGCAGACCGCCGCGGATCTCGAAGCTGATGTCCACCGTCGAGGCGTACGCCTCGGACATCCCGATGCCCTTGAGCGGCACGTACGAGCCGTTGTAGACGACCTCGGCCATCGACGGCTTGAAGAACAGCGTCAGGTAGACACCGGTCAGGATGATGATGACGAAGGTGTAGAGGCAGATCTCGCCCAGCATGAAGGACCAGTGGTCCGGGAAGATCTTGCGCAGGTTGGCCTTGGCGAGGGAGTAGATCCCCACCCGGCCGTCCGTCCAGTCAGCCGCGGCCTCCCACTTGTTGGCGGGATTGGCGCGCGTGCTGGAGGGCTTGGCGGCACCGGTCTTGGTGCTGCTCGCGCTACTCATCGAGCACGCTCCCAGAAGCTCGGGCCGACAGGCTTCTCGAAGTCGCCGGTGGCGATCAGGTTGCCCTTGTCATCAGTGGTGATCTTCAGCTGCGGCAGCGGGTGGCCGGCCGGGCCGAAGATGACGCGCGCGCCGTCCGCCAGGTCGAAGGTCGACTGGTGGCAGGGGCAGAGCGCGTGGTGGGTCTGCTGCTCGTACAGGCTGATCGGGCAGCCGACGTGGGTGCAGATCTTGGAGTAGGCGAGGATGCCCTCGAAGCCCAGCTCCTTGGACTTGTCGTCCTTGATGTCGTCCGGCGCGATGCGCACCAGCATCAGGGCGTCCTTGGCGATCCGCTGCTGGAAGTCCTCGTCGTGGGTGGTCAGACCCTCCGGCATCGCGAAGGTCAGCGAGCCGATCACGAGGTCCTCGGGCTTCATCGGCTGCATGGTGCTCATGTTGACGAGCTGCAGCGGCTTGGCCGGAGTGGCTTCCTTCCAGCCCGTCTCCTGGAGCTTCTTCTCCGGCAGCGGGCCCAGGTCGCGGAGCAGGACCACGCCGGAGAGCGGGACCAGCGCCATCGACCCGATGAGGGTGTTGCGGATCATCTTGCGGCGACCGAAGCCGGACTCGGCGGCACCGGTCTTGAACTGCTCGATGACGTCGTTGCGGACCTCGTCGGAGGCCTCGATCGGGTGACGCTCGGCCGGCAGCTCGACGTCCGACATCAGGGTGCGGGCCCAGTGGACCGCGCCCGCGCCGATCATGAACAGCGCGACGCCCAGGGTCAGGCCCAGCGCGAAGTTCAGCGCGCTGACGTGACCCAGCGGGAAGATGTAGACGATCTTGTCCGGGTCGATGGCCACGTACGAGGCGATGAAGCCGACGGTGGCGAGCATCGAGACCACGAACATCAGCGAGACCTGACGCTCGGCCCGCTGGGCGGCCCGCTCGTCGATGTCGGTGCGACGGGGCTCGTGGGCCGGCAGGCCCGGGTCGGCGAACGGGTTGCCGTGGTCGGCCACCTCGCCGGCGGAGCCGTGCGGCTCCGGGAGCTTCTCTTCTGACATGTCGTGGCTCATGACTTCTTGGCCTTGGTGGTGTGGGCGGCGACCCAGATCGCGACCGCGATGAGCGTGCCCAGGCCGAAGATCCAGCCGAACAGGCCCTCGGTCACCGGACCGAGGCTGCCGAGGGTGAGACCGCCGGGGTTGGGCTCATCGTTGGTGGTGTGGCGAACGAAGGCCACGATCTGCTTCTTCTGCTCCTCGGGCATGGTGCTGTCCGGGAACGACGGCATGTTCTGCGGGCCGGTCTGCATGGCCTCGTAGATGTGCTTGGCGTCCACGCCCTCCAGCGACGGGGCGTACTTGCCCTTGGTCAGGGCACCGCCCTGACCGGCGAAGTTGTGGCACTGGGCACAGTTGGTGCGGAACAGCTCGCCACCCTTGGAGATGTCGTCAGGGTTGGTCGAGGTGTACTGCTTCGCGTCCGGGGCGATCGGGCCGGGGCCGAGCGACTGGACGAACGCGGCGAGCTGGTCGATCTCGCCCTGGGTGTAGATGGCCTTCTTGCGCGGCACCTGGGCACCGGGCTGCTGGGCCGGCATGCGGCCGGTGCCGACCTGGAAGTCGACGGCGGCGGAGCCCACGCCGACCAGGCTCGGCCCGTCACTGCTGCCCTGGCCGTTCAGGCCGTGGCAGGAGGAGCAGCCGACGGCGAAGAGCTTCTTGCCCTCATCGATCGCGAGCGACTGCGCGGCGACGTCGGCCTTCGCCTTGTCGGCGGGCGCGAACATGCCGTACAGCCCCCCGGTTGCCGCCAGGGCGAGAAGTAGGACGACCAGCGCCGCCAATGGGTGGCGCCGTCGTGCGGAGAGCTTTTTCACGGAATAACCCCGGTGTCAGGATCTGGTCGACTGGTGGGTGCACCCGGCTGCCGGTCTGGCCGGCACGAGGCTGCCTGTCCAAGGCTGCGCGCGCGGTCGGTCGGTGGGAGCGTCGGCACCGGCAGAAGCGGCCCGTCGCCGGTGAGGGCGGGGGCCGCAGCCGGTGGCCAGCGACCTGATCAGCTGGTTACTTGATCAGGTAGATGGTCGCGAACAGGCCGATCCACACGACGTCGACGAAGTGCCAGTAGTAGGACACGACGATCGCGGCGGTGGCCTGCTCGTGCGTGAAGCGCTTGGCTGCGTACGTCCGTCCGAGGACCAGCAGGAAGGCGATCAGACCACCCGTCACGTGCAGACCGTGGAAGCCGGTGGTCAGGTAGAACACCGTGCCGTACGGGTCGGAGGACAGCGAGAGGCCGTCGTTCTTGACCAGCTCGGTGTACTCGTAGACCTGGCCGCCGATGAAGATCGCGCCCATGAAGAACGTGAGGATGAACCAACCGCGGAGCTTCTTCACGTCACCGCGCTCGGCGGCGAACACGCCGAGCTGGCAGGTGAGCGAGGAGAGCACCAGGACGGTGGTGTTGATCGAGGAGAACGTCACGTTGAGGGCGTGCGCCTTCTCGGCCCAGAACTCGGCTCCCTTGACGGAGCGGAGCGTGAAGTACATCGCGAAGAGGGCCGCGAAGAACATCAGCTCGGAACTGAGCCAGACGATCGTTCCGACGCTGACCATGTTCGGTCGATTGACCGATCCGTGCGCGTGCCCGGTTTCTGTTGCTGTTGCTGTCGCCACGACGGACATTATGTCGGTCCCTTATTCCGTCTTCACGTCGGGGGGTGTCCCTCGGAGTGTCCGGTGCGTGCGGTATGCCCGCTTGGGGGCCGACGGGGTGTCCGGACGGGGGCCGACCAGCGGCGTGTCCCTTTTCTGACGGTTCCTCGGAACGGCCCGCTACCCCGTTGCCCGGCGCGTCGTTGCCCGGTCGGCGCAGCGTCGGATCGTAGGGGGGAGAGAGGTGGCATCGGCCGTCCGGGTGGACCTGGCCGACCCGGGTGACGGGCCGTCCTCCGGGCGGGTGAGTCGTGGGCGCGGCGACTTGAGGGGGAACGTGTGCGAGGGGGACCGGCGACGGGTGAAACGGGGGTAGCATCCGGATCAGGTGAACGTGGTCCGGATCACACTTGAGGGAGCAGGGCCCATGGCGTACACGACCGACGAGGCGCTCACCGTCCTCGTCTACAGCGACGACCGCAACACCCGCGAGCAGGTGCTGACGGCACTCGGCCGGCGGCCCGCCGAGGATCTTCCGGAGCTGTCCTACCTCGAGTGCGCGACCACCCCCGCGGTGATCAAGGCGCTGGAGAAGGGCGGCATCGACCTCTGCGTGCTGGACGGCGAGGCGGTGCCGGCCGGCGGCCTCGGCCTCGGACGCCAGCTCAAGGACGAGATCTACGGCTGCCCGCCGGTGCTGGTGCTGATCGGCCGGCCGCAGGACTCCTGGCTCGCCGCCTGGAGCCGGGCCGACGCCGCGATCTCCCACCCGGTGGACCCGGTGGCGCTGGCCGAGGCGGTCGCCACCCTGCTGCGGGCACGGGTGGCCAAGCGGGCCCCGGCCACGCGTTGAACAGCGCCGTCTCAGTACTAGAGAAGACGGGGCCGTAGGGACCCCGCCGCTCGATAGGCTGGCTCCATCCGTACGGACGTCCCCCGAGCGGGGAACCGACAACAGCTGGAGTCAGCCATGGTGAACGTGAACCCTGCGAACGGTGGTACCGACCCCGCGCAGGTGGTCCGCACCTGGCCGGACCTCCTGGCGGCGCTGTTGAAGGGGGAGGACCTCGACCGCTCGTCCACCGCGTGGGCGATGGACCGGATCATGAGCGGCGAGGCGTCCCCCGTCCAGGTGGCCGGGTTCATGGTGGCGCTGCGGGCCAAGGGCGAGACGGTCGACGAGGTCGCGGGCCTGGTGGACGCGATGTACGAGCACGCCGAGCCGCTGGAGATCCCCGGCCCGGCGGTCGACATCGTCGGCACCGGCGGGGACCGGGCGAAGACCGTCAACATCTCGACCATGTCGGCGATCGTCGCGGCGGCGGCCGGGGCCAAGGTGGTCAAGCACGGCAACCGGGCCGCCTCCTCGTCCAGCGGGTCCTCGGACGTGCTGGAGAAGCTCGGGGTGGTGCTGGACCTCTCCTCCCGGCGAGTGGCCGAGGTGGCCGAGGAGGTCGGGCTCACCTTCTGCTTCGCGGCGAAGTTCCACCCCTCGATGCGGCACGCCGCCACCGCGCGGCGCGATCTCGGGGTGCCCACCGCGTTCAACCTCCTCGGCCCGCTGACCAATCCGGCGAAGGTCACCTCGCACGCCATCGGCTGCTTCGACACCCGGCTGTCCGGGCTGATCGCCGGGGTGCTCGCCCGGCGCGGGGCGACGGCACTGGTGTTCCGCGGCGACGACGGCCTGGACGAACTGACCATCACCACCACCTCGCGGGTCTGGGTGGTGCGCGACGGGGGGGTCACCGAGACCACCTTCGACCCGCGGGACGTCGGCATCGAACTGGTCGGCATCGAGGCGCTGCGCGGGGCTGACGCCGCGTACAACGCCGAGGTGGCGCGCCGGCTGCTGGCCGGGGAGCGCGGGCCGGTGCGGGACGCCGTCCTGCTCAACACCGCGGCGGCGCTGGTCGCGCTCGACCTGGGCGACGCGCCGCTGGCCGAGCAGCTCGCGGCGGGCATGGTGCGGGCGGCGGAGGCGATCGACTCGGGCCGGGCGCAGGACCTGCTGCGGCGTTGGTCGGAGGCCACCAGCCGGATCTGAGGCGGCAGTTGAGGGCCCGTGCCGGTTCGTGGGCACGGGCCCTTCGCGCGCGCCCCGAGCCGATGCGCCCCGAGCGTCGGCGCCGGGTCGGAGCGCCCCGGAGGCGAGGGGCGAAGACGCTGTCCGGATGGTGGATGGCCGTTTGACCGTCCGACGTACCCGACCTAGAGTCTTCGCCAGGTCATGAGTGACAGCGTCAAGCCCCAGCTTGCTGTCCGGCAACCCTCCGTCCGTGGCGGGGTGCCCTGGGTGAGGACCGGGTCGCCGGGCACGCCGTCCGCGCGACAAGCGCGGACACCGGACGACGAGTACTCCCGGGGTCCCTTACCCCGTGAAGGAGTGCATCCTCATGTCCCTCGCTCTCGAAACCGCCGCCCCGCTCGCCGTCCTCGGCCACGACGTCCAGGTGCCGCTGGTCAGCGGTGCGAAGGTCGGCTACGCGGCGCTCGACTACGCGGCCAGCGCGCCGGCGCTCCAGCGGGTGTGGGACGACGTCGCCGCCTACGCGCCGTACTACGGCAGCGTGCACCGCGGGGCCGGGTACCTCTCGCAGCTGTCCACCGACCTGTTCGAGCAGAGCCGACGGACCGTCGCCGAGTTCCTCGACCTGCGCGAGGGCGACCAGGTGGTCTTCACCCGCGCCACCACCGACTCGCTCAACCTGCTGGCCGCGGCGGTGCCGGCGGGCACCCGGGTGTTCGCCTTCGAGACCGAGCACCACGCCTCGCTGCTGCCCTGGGCGCACGCCGGGCTGGAGGTCGGGTACCTGCGGGCGCCGCGCTCGCGGGCCGAGGCGGTGGAGGCGTTGGAGACCGCGCTGGCCGCCGCGCCCGAGGGCCCCAAGCTGCTGTGCGTCACCGGCGCCTCCAATGTGACCGGCGAGCTGTGGCCGGTCGCGGAGCTGACCGCGACCGCGCACCGGTACGGCGCCCGGGTGGTGCTGGACGCCGCCCAACTGGCCCCGCACCACCGGGTCTCGGTGCGCGAGCTGGGCGTCGACTGGATCGCCTTCTCCGGCCACAAGCTGTACGCGCCGTTCGGCGCCGGAGTGCTGGCCGGGCGGGCCGACTGGCTGGACGCGGCCGAGCCGTACCTGGCCGGCGGCGGGGCGACCCGGACGGTGGCCCGGGAGCCGGACGGCTCGGTGGCGGTCCAGTGGCACACCGGCCCGGCCCGGCACGAGGCCGGCTCGCCCAACGTGATCGGCGCCTACGCGATCGCCTCGGCCTGTCGGGCGCTCACCGAGGCCGGCTTCGACGCGCTGGAGGCCCGGGAGCGGCAGCTGGTCGACCGGCTGACGGCCGGGCTGGGGGAGATCCCGGAGGTCCGGGTGCTGAACCTGTTCGGCGCCGGCTCGGCCCGGGTGGGCGTGCTGTCCTTCGTCGTCCGGGGCTGGAACAGCTCGCACTTCTCGGCCGCGCTGTCCGCCGAGTACGGCATCGGGGTGCGCGACGGGCTGTTCTGCGCCCACCCGCTGGTGCGGACCCTCCTCGGGGACGAGGACGTCGCTCCGTCCGAGTGCGGGGCGCCCGAGCCCTCGCTGCCGGGCGAGCGCAGCCTGAACGCGATCCGGGTGAGCTTCGGGGCGGGCACGCCGGACGAGCACGTGGAGCGCTTCCTGACCGCCGTCCGTGAGCTGGTCACCGACGGCGCGGCGTGGAACTACCGCAACGAGGGCGGCCGTTGCGTCGCCGACACCCGACGCGAGGGCTGAGGGGTGCGGGCGGACCGCTACTCGTCCAGGCCGAGGGCGAAGGCCGCTTCCAGGTCGTGCTGGGAGTAGGTGCGGAAGGCGATCTGGGTCTCGGTGTGGGCCACGCCCGGGACCTTGTTGAGCCGGCCCGGGATGACCTCGGCCAGGTCGTCGTGACGGCGCACCCGGACCATTGCCACCAGGTCGTAGCCACCGGTCACCGAGTACACCTCGCTGACCCCCTCGATCGCGGCGATGGCCTCGGCGATCTCCGGGATGCGGTCGACACTGGTCTTGATCAGGACGATGGCAGTGATCACTGTGCGGGCTCCTTCATGGGGTGCGGCCAGCGTATCGGGCCTCAGCCGGGCCGTCTCGGGGGGTGTCCGACCACGGTGCAGGCGTACAGGAAGCCGGCCGAGAAGCCGATCACGTGCACCAGGTAGGCCACTCCGGGCCCGGCCGAGTGCACCGACCACCACTGCAGGGCGAACCACAGGCCGAGCACCAGCCAGGCCGGGAAGCGCAGCGGGAGGAAGAGGAGCAGCGGGACCAGGGTGGTCACCCGGGCCCGCGGGTGGAAGCGCAGGTAGGCGCCGAGGGCGGCGGCGATCGCGCCCGAGGCGCCGATCAGGACCCGGGTGGAGTCCGGCGAGCGGGCCTCGGCGAGCGCGAAACCGTACGAGGCCAGGCTGCCGGCGGCCAGGTAGAAGAGGAGGTACCTGGCCCGGCCGACCCGGCGTTCGACGGTGGGGCCGAAGACGTGGAGGAAGAGCAGGTTGCCCAGCAGGTGCAGCCAGCCGGCGTGCAGGAAGAGGCCGGTGAGGGCGGACACGGCGGGGTGCTTGCCCGGGGTGGGGGCGGCGGGGCAGCCGGGGACCGGGTCGGGGGCCTCGGCCAGCTGCTCGGCGGTGAGCGGGTGGCCGGTCAGCAGTTCGGCGGGGACGGCTCCCCAGCGCTGCTCGTAGCGCTGCTCGGCGCAGATCCGGGCCTGGCCGGTGCCGTACAGCGGGTTGACGCCGGCCGCCGGGCCGAGCAGGAAGACCAGGGTGTTGACCGCGATCAGGGCGTAGGTGACCGCCGGGGCGGCCACCGCCGGGCGGCCGTCCCGGGCGTCGGTGTGGCCGGGGGTCGCGAGCGCCATGCGGCCAAGCATCCCTCCGGGCGCGGCAGGTGACACAGCGGTTTACGGCAGGTGGACTACCGGTCGGTCCGGTGGGCCGGAACGGGCTCCGGTCATCTCGGCTGACCGGTGGTCCTGATGGTTGCCCCAGGCAATAGGCTTGGGCCGGGCAATCCCGCCTCCCGCCGCCGACGCCGGGGCTCCGGGGGGAGCGCCTAGCCCACCCAGGGAACCAGCCGAGAGGATCCCCGATGACCGTCCCCGCCCTGACCGCCGAGACGCGCTGGCGCTGCACGCTGTGCGGCAACCTCACCCGCTTCGACGTGACCCGCACCGCGCGGGTGACCGAGTTCCTGCACTTCGACCTGGCCGGCGAGTCCAAGGTCGAGGAGACCGAGGTGCACAGCGAGACGGTCGAGTCGGTGCGCTGCCGCTGGTGCAACGCGGTGGACCAGGTCGAGCTGGTGGCCCGCCCGGGCGCCGAGGGCGCGGAGGCCCCTGCCGCGCAGGGCTGACCCCTCCGGTGCGGCGGGCGGTGCGCGACGCGGCCGTCCACCGCACGGGACAATACAGACAAGACGCACGGAGCGTGACGACAGGGGCGGCCGCGGCCGCACCCGCTGGACCAGGATCGGAGCCGAGGACGTGGTGGACGCAGCGAGGGAGCCCGGCGAACCGCAGGGGCTTCAGCCCGCTGCGCAGGCACCGCAGCCGGCCGCCGGGACGGTTCCGTCCGAGACCACTGCCCCGGGTGCCGCGGCGGAGCGCACGGCCGAGAAGCTGGACCGGCCGCTGCCCGAGGGCGTGCGCCGACGGGTGGTCGGGCTGGCCTCGGACGCGCTGGGCGGGCTGCCGCCCGGGGAACTGCCGCAGAGCCTGCGTCAGTACGCCAAGTTCACTCCCGCGCGGCGGGCCAAGTACGCGGCCACCGCGCTGGCGGCGGCGCTGGAGTCCGAGCCGGCCTTCCGGGTGCGGATAGCGGAGCGGCTGCGGCTGGGCCAGCCGGACCTGGTGAAGGCGCTGGAGTCGGGCACCGTCCCCGGCGCCGCCGATCCGATGGACGTCGCGGCCGCCGCCTACCTGGTGCGGTCGGCGGGCTGGAGCCGGTTGGTCGCCGAGGCCGGCGAGGAGGCCGAGCGGGCCGGCGCCGAGGACGCGGTGGCGGAGGCCTCCCGGCTGGTGGAGAAGCTGCAGGCCGAGCTGGCCGAGGTGCGGGCCGCCGCCCGGGCGGACCTGGACCGCCAGCGCGCGGAGTTCGAGGGCGTCCGGCGGGAGGCCGAGTCGCTGCGCAAGAAGGTGCGGTCGCTGGAGAGCGACACCCGCCGGGCGCAGGCCGAGACCCGGCGGGTGGCCGGCGAGCTGGAGGCCGCCAGGGCGCAGGCCGCGGGCGAGCGCAGTGCGGCCGAGAGCGAGGCGCGGCGGCTGCGGCACCGGGTGTCCGAGCTGGAGAACGCGGCCGAGCAGGGCCGCCGCTCGGCCCGGGAGGGGCGCAGCGTCGAGGACATGCGGCTGCGGCTGCTGCTGGACACCGTGCTGCAGTCGGCGCAGGGGCTGCAGCGCGAGCTGGCGCTGCCGGTCTCCCAGATCCGCCCGGCGGACCTGGTGGAGGCGGTGGTGCCGGGGGCGGCCTCGCCGCACGACGTGGCCCGGCGCGGCCTGGCCGACGACGACCCGGCGCTGCTGGACCAGCTGCTGGCGATCCCCCAGGTGCACCTGGTGGTGGACGGCTACAACGTGACCAAGACCGGGTACCCGACGCTGCCGCTGGAGCAGCAGCGGATCCGGCTGCTGGGCGGGCTGGCGATGCTGGCCCAGCGCACCCAGGCGGAGGTCACCTGTGTGTTCGACGGGCAGGACCTGGACGTCCCGGTCATCATGGCGCCACCGCGCGGGGTGCGGGTACGGTTCAGTCGGACCGGCGAGACCGCGGACGAGTTGATCCGCCGTCTGGTCCGGGCCGAGCCGCAGGGCCGTCCGGTGGTGGTGGTCTCCACCGACCGGGAGGTCGCGGACGGCGTGCGGAAGGCGGGCGCGCGCCCGGTGGCCTCGGTGCTGCTGCTGAACCGGCTGGCCAGGCCCTGACCAGCGGCCCGGGCGGCGTGACGGCAGGTCAGCGCCGTCGTCGGGCGGGTGTGCGGATCCGGTGAAGTCACTGGGAGAACCGGAGTTCACGCCTTCGGGGGAGTGGCAAAACGGGTAGATCTTCACTAGGGTCTGGCGTCAAACCTATTTTCCGGTATCTCACCCGAACAGGTGAGTCCGTTGGAAGAAGGAGCGGGTCTCTTGGCCTCCCACCGCCGTCCCAAGCAGCCGAGCCGCGCGCGGGTCTCCGTGCTCACCGCGGCCGCTGCGACCGCGGTCGCCCTCTCCGCCCAGGTGGCCGCACACGCCGCGCCGCAGCCGAACACCAGCGACGTCAAGGCGCAGATCGACCAGCTCCAGCAGGAGCAGGAGCAGGCGGCGGAGAAGTACAACGGCGCCAAGGAGCGTGCGGACCAGCTCCGCAAGCAGGCCGACCAGTTGCAGGACCAGGTGGCCCGCAGCCAGGACCAGATGAGCCAGCTGCAGACCGGCCTGGCCCAGGTCGCCGGCGAGCAGTACCGCACCGGCGGCATCGACCCGTCCGTCCAGCTGATGCTCTCCTCCGACCCGTCGGGCTACCTGGAGAAGGCGTCGAGCGTCCAGCAGGCCAGCACCACCCAGACCGAGGCGCTCAAGGGCCTGCTCGACCAGCAGCGCCGGCTGGACCAGGAGAAGAGCGAGGCGGCCGCCGTGCTGGCCTCGCTGGACTCCACCACCAAGGACCTGAACCAGGCCAAGACGGACGTCAACACCAAGCTGAAGACCGCCCAGGACCTGCTGAACTCGCTCAGCGCCGCCGACCGCGCCGCGCTGAAGGCCCAGCAGCAGCAGGACGACCGCGCCTCGCGCGGCGCCGACCGGGTCGACCTCAGCAGCCTTCCGCCGGCCAGCGGCTACGCGGCCGTGGCCGTCGCCAAGGCGATGAGCAAGCAGGGTTCGCCGTACGTGTGGGGCGCCACCGGGCCGAGCACCTTCGACTGCTCGGGTCTGATGGTCTGGGCGTACGGCCAGGCCGGCGTCTCGCTGCCGCGCACCTCGCAGGAGCAGGGCCACATCGGGACGGCCGTGACACTGGCCACCGCCCAGCCCGGGGACCTGGTGATCTACGGCGGCGACATGCACCACGTCGCGATGTACATCGGCAACGGCATGGTGGTCCACGCGCCGCACACCGGTGACGTGGTGAAGGTGATGAAGGCCGATGCCATGTCGATCAACACGATCCGCCGGATCTGACGAGCCGACACGCCCGAAGGGCCGGCTCCGGCCCTGTGATCCGCGCCACCTCCCGACGGGGGTGGCGCTTCGGGTTCGCCCGCCTCATGGCCGATCGGTGAGAGTCGATCAGCTTTGCGTCCGGCGGCGATCACCATCAGTCATTTTCACAAAAGAACATGGGCAATCTTCCGTCTTTTTTCTGACAAGGATTTGAACGGATCACGGTTCAGTTACTAGGGTCGTGCCTCGAACCACCGCACTGTCGATCACCCAGCCTGGGTGGCGGCGGTGGTTACCGTCGAGTTCGCGAAACAGCGGGGCAGGTCGAAGCGACTGCCCGACAGGGGAGCCCAGTAGTCGGGGGCGCTGCGGAGCGGAGCCGGGGAACCACGTTCCTCCGGGGTGAATCGGCGCCAGGTCGGCCGCAGGTGAGGCCGGTGAGGCGCCGTAGGGCATGCTTCCGGCCCGAACCCGTCAGCTCACCCGGTAGGCGGATGTAGGAAGAAGGAGTCCGCCTTCGTGGCGTCCCATCGTCGTCCCAAGCCCGCCAGTCGCGCTCGTGTCTCGATCCTGACCGGTTTCGCCGCCGCCGCCGTCGCGCTCTCCGCGCAGACCGGCGCGCACGCCGACCCGCAGCCGACCAAGGACCAGGTCAAGGAGCAGGTCGACCAGCTCAACGAGCAGGCCGAGCAGGCGACCGAGAAGTACAACGCCGCCCAGGAGAAGCAGCAGGAGCTGGAGAAGCAGGTCTCCGGCATGCAGGACCAGGTGGCCCGGCAGCAGGCTCAGGTGACCGACCTGCAGGGCGGCCTCGCCGAGATCGCGGGCGAGCAGTACCGCAACGGTGGGATATCCCCGACCGTCCAGCTGATGCTCTCCTCCAGCCCGGACAACTTCCTGAACCAGGCCGGTGCGCTCAACCAGGCCGGCAGCACCCAGAAGAACCAGCTGAAGCAGCTCCAGGACCAGCAGCGCAAGCTGGACCAGGACCGCACCGAGGCCCAGAGCAAGCTCGGCGAGCTTGAAGCCACCACCACGCAGCTGAAGGCCTCCAAGGACGAGGTCCAGAACAAGCTGAAGGCCGCCCAGGACCTGCTCAACACGCTGACCGAGCAGGAGCGCCAGGCGCTCAAGGCGGCCGAGGACAAGGCCGCCGCCGACGCCAAGGCCAAGGCGGACGCCGCCGCGAAGGCCGTCCAGCCGGCCGACCGCGCCTCGCGCGACAGCAGCCGCAGCGACCTCGGCTCGGGCGCCGCGGCCGCGCCGGTCAAGGTCGCCCCGGGCAGCTCGCACGGCGCGGCCGCGCTGGCCGCCGCCGCCACCAAGGTCGGCAGCCCGTACGTCTGGGGCGCCACCGGCCCCGGCTCCTTCGACTGCTCCGGCCTGATGGTCTGGGCGTTCAACCAGGCGGGTGTGTCGCTGCCGCGCACCTCCCAGGAGCAGGCCGGCGCCGGCACCCGGATCGGCTCGGACATCTCCCAGGCCCAGCCCGGTGACATGCTGATCTTCTACGGCGACGCCCACCACGTCGGCATCTACGCGGGCAACGGCCAGGTGCTGCACGCGCCCAAGCCGGGTGCGTCGGTCCGCTACGAGGCCGTCTCCAACATGCCGCTGGCCTCCATCGTCCGGGTCTGATCCCCGCTCGAAGGTTCACGGGCCCGGTCCTCCGTCACGGAGGGCCGGGCCTGCGGCTTTTCCGGCTGCTCGGCCTGGTGTCCGAATAGGGGTCAAATATTCGGGTCGGTAGGGGTTTGGACTCACTTGCCCGGACTCGCTAACGTCTGCCACCGGACTCCCGCTCGACGGCCGCCCAGCAGGGCGCGGCCGCGGGGCCGCGCCGCAGGAATGGAGCCGCTGCAGCCATGCCCGTGCACCGTCGTTCCCAACTGCTCGCCCGTGCGCTGGTACTGACCGCGGCCGCCACCACGGCCCTGGGCGTGGCGACCGCCGGCAGCGCCCAGGCCACCCCCGGCGCGCCGGATGCGCCCGACCGCAAGGACGTCAAGGCTCAGGTCGAGCAGCTGTACGACGAGGCCGAGCAGGCGTCGGAGAAGTACAACGCCGCCCAGGAGGCGCAGAAGCGGCTGCTCGGCGAGACCACGATCCTCCAGGGCGAGGTCGCCGCCGCCCAGGACCAGCTCAACCAGCTGCGCGGGGACCTCGCCACGGTGGCCGGGGCCGAGTACCGCGGCGGAGGGATGGCCCAGACCGCCCAGCTGATGCTCTCCACCGACCCCGAGGGCTACCTGGCCCGCGCCCGGACCCTCGGCCAGGCCGCCGAACGGCAGCAGGAGACCCTGCACGAGCTGGTCGCCCGTCAGCGCCGGCTCGACCAGCGCCGCACCGAGACCGCGGCCAAGCTCGCCGAGCTGGACCAGGCCCGCCGCTCGCTGGCCGAGAACAAGCAGCAGATCCAGCAGCGGCTGGCCAAGGCCCAGAAGCTGCTCAACAGCCTGGGCGCCGCCGAGCGGACCCGGATGATCGCCCAGGACGCCCGGGACGCCGAGTCGCGCGCCACCCGCGGCACCGACCGGCTGGACCTCGGCAGCGCCCCGGCCGCCTCCGAGCGCGGGGCCGCCGCGCTGGCCGCCGCGGTGCGGATGGTCGGCTCGCCCTACGTCTACGGGTCCACCGGGCCCCGTGCCTTCGACTGCTCCGGTCTGATGTACTACAGCTGGCGGCAGGCCGGAGTGACCCTGCCGCGGACCTCGCAGGCCCAGGCGTACGCCGGGCAGCGGATCAGCCTCTCCGAAGCACGGCCGGGAGACCTGGTGATCTTCTACCGGGACATGCACCACGTCGGGATGTACGCCGGCGGCGGGGTGATGGTGCACGCGCCGTACCCGGGGGCCAAAGTCCGGTACGAGAGCGTCAACGCGATGCCGGTCTCGGGAGTGGTCCGGCTCTGAGCGCGACGCCCGGCGGGCCGGACGGCCCCCACCCGATAGACCCGGCGCGCTGCGTGGTGTCCCGGCGCGGTGCGCTGCTGCTGGCGGCCGGCGGGCTGGCCCAGCTGTCGCTGCCGCCGGCCGCCCCGGCGACGGTGCCCGACGGGCGGGACGCCGACCTGCGGGCCGAGGTCGCCGGGCTGCTGGCGGCGCGGGCGAGCTCGCTGCCCGTCTGGTCGGGGCTGACCGGGGCCGAGGCGGCGTACCGCGGCCTGGTGCTGTCGCCGGCCGACGGGCCGGACCGGCCGACGCTGACCGTCTCCGTCGAACTGGCCGTGCGGATCACCGGTTACGACGAGTACCCCGTGGTGTACCCGCGCCGGATCGAGCTGGTCCGGGACCGGGGCGGCTGGCGGGTCGAGCGGGAGGAGGGCACCGGCGGGCCCCCGGCGCTGTGGGACCTCGGCCCCGTCCGTACCGCCCCCGGCGCCCACTGCCTGGTGCTCGGCCTGGCCGGTGGGCCCGATCCGGCCGGTCTGGTCGCGGTGGGGGACAACGCGGTGCCCGCCGTCAGTGCGGTCTGGGGCAGTGCCTGGTCCGGCCGGCTGCTGCTCGAACTGCCCGCCACCGAGCCGCAGTTCGCCCGGCTGCTGGAAGCCGACCCGGCCGGCTGGACGGGCATGGCCGCAGTCACCGTGGCCGCCCCCGGCGCGCCCTGGCACACCCCGGCGGACCGGGTGGTGATCAACCCCGAGGCGTTCGGGCGGCTCAGCGACTTCGGCCGGCAGGTGGTGGTCACCCACGAGGCCACCCACGTCGCGACCCGGGCCGACACCCGGGCCTGGACCCCGCTGTGGCTCTCCGAGGGCGTCGCCGACTGGACCGCCTACCGGGAGTCCGGCCGCCGCCCGCAGCAGATCGCCCCCGAGCTGGCCCGGGACGTCGCGGCCGGGAAGCTGCCCACCGCGCTGCCCGCCGACGGGGATTTCGCCGCGGGCGCCACCGGCATCGCCCAGGCCTACGAGCAGTCCTGGCTGGCCTGCGACCTGATCGCCCGCCGGTACGGCACCGGGCGGTTGGTCGCCTTCTACCGGGCGGTCGGCGCGGGCGACGGCCAGGGCGAGGACCGCGAGCACCGCACCGACCGGCTGCTGCGCAGCGAACTGGGCGTCGGGCTGGCCGAGTTCACCGGGCTCTGGCTGGCCGAGGTGGCGGCTCTGAAGGGTTAGGGGCAATGCCGGTGACTTTGCTGTCTCTGCCTCGTTGATGGTGGTGTGGCGAGGGTGGGGCAGGTCAAGTCGCCTGCGGGTGAGCGGTTGTCGGATCG
>NZ_JBVJQR010000027.1:0-88138 GCF_055608425.1 Kitasatospora sp. NPDC036934
GATCCGACAACCGCTCACCCGCAGGCGACTTGACCTGCCCCACCCTCGCCACACCACCATCAACGAGGCAGAGACAGCAAAGTCACCGGCATTGGTCCTAGACCAGCTCCGCAAGCGCACCGCCGAACTCGACCTCCCGCGCATCGGCTTGCACGACCTGCGCCACACCGCCGCCAGCATCATGATCGCCGAAAGCATCCCCATCGCCGTCGTCTCCAAGACGATGCGCCACTCCACCCTCGCCATCACCATCAACCTCTACGGCCACCTCCTCAAAGACTCCGCTGACGAAGCCGTCGACGCACTCTCCACCGCACTCGACCGGGCAGACGCCACGGTGACCGACCAGCCCGCTTCATCGGCCGGCCACCACTTCGGCACGGCGGCGTAGGCAGTCGGGCGTCAAGCCTTCGTACCCGGCCGCTGATCGGCCGGGTACGAGCCACTGGTCTCCGTGCGGTCGGGTTCCTCTGCATCGGCGCCCGGCCGGAGGAGAGCGAGCAAGTCCTGTGCTGCCCAGTCCGGAAGCGTGAACGCGACGGGAACCGGCAGCAGGGCATCGCGCCGGAGGGATTCCTCCTTCCAGACGGCCTCGGTGAGCCAAGCGAACGTGTCGTCGTCGAGCAGGTCGGGGTGGCAGGCGGCGGTGCCCGCGAGCCGCTCGGCGTCGGGGAAGGCGGGCGGGAGGCCGCCGCTGTCCGCGGCGCGGGTGACGGCGCGGCGGGCAGCGGTCTCGTACCAGCCGGATCCCCAGCATTCGCCGACGGACTCGGTGCGGGAGCCGTGCAGGGTGAGCAGCCGCAGGACGGCCTCAGGGCCGAGGGTTTCGTCGGCCCGCTGCCAGCGGTCGATCTGGCGGCGGATGGAGGCGAGGATCGGTGCCCAGCCTTCCTCGAAGATGTCGCTGAGCGCGCTGCCGTCGGCGAGCCGGCGGGCGGGTGCGGTGAGGGCGAGGCGTACGGCCGGCCAGTCAACGCCTTCGGGATGGACGTGGGGCAGGACGGCGCGGGTCGCGGCGATGTTGGCGCGGGCCATCGTGATGTCGCGGATCTTGAAGTGCCATTCCTCGACGTCGCTCTCGCGGCGCCAGCACCATTCGGCAATGCCGCGCGCCGCCGCCGATGGAACCGGGTCCGGGACGATCAGCGGGTAGGCGCGCAGTCCGGCACCGGCCCGCCAGGAGAAATCCTCGCCGAGTGCCTTGATGGCCTCCGATCCGTCGTCTCCGGCCCGGTGGCGGCTGATGACGTCGTGGATGGTGTCCGCCCACAGCAGCAGGACCAGATCGTGGCGCAGATCCCGGGCGTTTTCGGGCACGTGGATGCGGGTGGCGTCGAGGAGTCCGGCTTCGGCGAAGGCGCGGCGTGCGGCCTCGGCCTTGGCGGCTTGAGTGGGGTGGGTGCTCAGGTCGATGGCGAGGGGTTCGTCGAGTGGGCACAGTGGGGGCAGGCTGTCGTCCCAATCCCAGTGCTCGGTCGGGTCGTCGACAGTGAGCTGGGCGTCGGCGGGGTTCCAGGTGACGCCGATGTGGAAGTTCGAGCGGGAGAACTCCAGGTAGAAGGGTCGGGTTCCGGGCCCGTCCTCCTCGTCCGTCCCGTCCCAGAGTTCGCCCTCCTTCCAGCCGGCCCGGCGCAGCGGTGCAGTGAGCCGGGCGAGCAGCCTGGGACCGGTGGCGTGCGGCGACAGGGTGGCCCGTGGTGTGCTGGTCATGGGTCTCCTGTTCAGTGCGTTCGCGTGCGGGCGTTGCGCGGTTGGGTCATGGGGTGTCGCGTGCGGCTGCTTCCGCCTTCACCTGCAGCTCGCCGACGATGCGCCGCCAGCGTCGCGCTCCGCTTGTGTACCAGTGGTCTTCGCCGACCGGTCGCCAGTCGGCGAGTTCACGGAGCTGTCGGGTGATCGTTTCGGTGTCGAGGCGGTCGTGACCGCCTCGACCGGGGTCGAGCGTCTGCGCGATGTCGTGGAGCCGGTGCGCGGCCCGGTAGTAGGACAGCTGGGTGTCGGTCAGGCGGCGCACGGCGTAGCCCCGGCACTTGCTGCACCAGTCGTAGCCGTCGTCGTCGAGCAGGTCGGCGACGGTCAGCACGTCGTCACCGGCGACGACGCCGCGTTCCCGGGCGTGGGCGCAGAACGGCGAGTGGCCCTTGCCCTGGATCCGGGGGTCGGCATTGGTCGTGTAGACCTGCACGTCGGCGAGGACGCCGAGCGGGATGCCGCTGCCACCGCTGCGCCACCGGTCGGCATCCGGGGCCTCGAACGGTTCGAGGTCCAGGTCTTCGGCGTGGGCCAGCAGCCCCAGCCACACCGGCTGGGGAAGGGTGCGGGAGCGGCCGTGGTCGTCGTATCCGCCGTCCAGCGTCCGCAGGTCCCGCACGCCGCGGGCCATGGCGAGCAAACGCAGGTTGCGCTCCGCGTCCTCGTGCTCGTACCCGAGCCAGGCCGCTCGCGTGGCGCCCTGTGCCAGGCCGAGGTCCTCGCCGAAGAGCGGGTCGTGCGCGCTGCGCGGGTACTGCGGCCAGAGGCTCTCCTGGTCTTCGGGCCTGGGGCCGACCTGGCGGGCCCATGGTTCGATCACGTCGGCGGGGAGGTCCGCTGTGCCGGCGAGGAGGAAGCACTGCCATCCGCGGGCCAGTCGCTTCTCGATCACTGGCAGGGGCAGGATCTCGGCGCCGCCGTCCGTCGAGAAGACGGTGTACAGCTCGTCCGCAGCTGCGGCCCGCATCGAACGCAGGAGACGCAGATGCTCCGCGGTGAGCGGCTGACGTCCGTGGACCGGGGTGTCGTCGAAGATCCCGGGCCGGATCGGGCTCGCCGAAGGTACGGACACGACGAGGGCGGGCCTGTCCGGGTGGGCTTCGCAGCGGAGATGGTGGGAGCGGGACAGGAGCCGGTCGGCAATGAGCCCGGGCACGCGCAGGGTGAGACTGCGGCCCGCCCAGTCGGCGTCGGCAAGGTGGATGATCAGCACCCCGGTCGTCCAGTCGTCCAGGTCCCGGAGGAAGCCGTGCTCGCGCCAGGGCGGCGCGGGGTCCTTCTTGACCTCGGGCAGGTGTACGGACACCCACTGCAGGGCGTCGTGCGCCGAGGACGTTGCCGCTTCCCGGGCCTGGTTCTCCCAGGTGGCGACAAGTTTGTCGACCGCGGCGCGGGTTTCGGCGTACCCCTTCCGATTGGGGAGGATGCCGTGGGTGGGGCTGTAGGCGAGGTAGGTTCGCGCGCCGGGCCCCTCCCAGCCGCGACCGGCTTTGTCCTGCCATTCGTGCCAGAGCGCCTTCAGCCGCGCGCCGACTTCCTTGCCCGTGCCGATGGCACTGAACGACGCTCCGTCGCTGGGGAGTTCGGGCTCATCCATCGCCGCTGCGGCAGCGGCGGTCACGAGCCCCTCGGGGTCGACGAGCAGGGCCGGACGCAGTCCCGGGTCCAGGTCGGCGGCCTTCTTGCGCCCGCCGTCGGGACGGCGCACTCGGCCGAGCGGCTCTTCTCTGGTGTCCAGCTCGTCCACGCCCTTGCGGACCGTGGTCTCGCTGACCCCGGCCGCCCGCGCGACGGCCCGAACCCCACCGTGGCCCAGGACCTGTGCCTCGACACCCAGAAGCAGTCGCCGTTGTCTCTCATCGAGGTGCGGGAACAACACCTCGAACTTCAGGGTGGGTTGGCCTCGGGAGGACTCGGGGATGCGCATACCACATCAACGAACTCAAAGCCGTGAAGCAACAGGTTGATCCTCTGCAAGCCCTTAGCTAAAGGATAGGCCCCGTGATCCTGCAGATCGGCAGTGGAGAGCAGGAGTCAACCGCTCGAGTTCGCCGCACTAGCTCATCAGGGGGAGTTCCTCCATTTTCGACAGCCGAGACATACGTTCGAGCCTCGGAAATGCTGAAATCCGGAACTGCGCCCCGAATAAGTCGAATGGCAGCTATCCGACCTTCCGATTGAAGAGTGGTGCGGACGGATTCAAGAAGTTTATCGAGAGGCTCTTCCCCTTTGAACTGGCGGCGATACATCGCCTGCCAGTCTGCAGTCCTGAACGTTTCTCCAGGAATTTGAAAAATACTTCCATCATCTCCATCGACTAGATATGGAGCAGTTCCAATGAGTGCATTATCAAGAATTGGACTTTGCTTATATGCAGCAGACTGCCAGGCAACCAACCACCCAACGGGCGTCTCATTAATGCCAATAATTGCCAATTCTGGCAAGGATGTCGAATGCTCTCGAAGGTCAATCAGAAGGGCTCCGATGAGCTCGCTAGCCTTCGTTTTCGAAATCTTCACTCCCGCTCCAATGATCATCTACCGAAATGGTCCCAGGGAATAACATCAGCCGCCAACGAAGTTCTGCCCGCCGGGCTATCGATACGGCCGCACATCGAACGCTACTCTGGCAATTCATGCCACGGCCCCGCCCTTACCTGCCAACCTGAGCGTTGGCAGGTAAGGGCGGGGAGGAGTTCTAGTTTGTATACATTATGTAATACTTATCATACCCTTCGACCTTTGCCATCCCGTTCTGGGCGTCGAGGAAGATCACAACGCCGTTGTCGTTGATCACGTTGAAGGCATGCTTGGGAGTTCCACTGGATTCTTGCTCTTTTGTGGGTATCCCTACGACGATGGCACGCGCTCCTGGGCCGCGGCTATTCATCCTACCCACAAGCGAACTGAGGCCGTTCGTGGTCATAAACGGGGTGGGATTGCCCGACCATGCTTGGATCAGGTCCGTTGAGGTCGCTTCTGCAGTAGAGCTTACGGGGGGCGGGTTCTTTCCTGCCAGCAACTGGTCGACGGCTACAGAGCACCGGCCGCAGTTGGTCTGTCCGCCGTCCGGGTTGATCCGAGACTGCAAGCCTGGCATCTTCGGCGCCAAGTAAGTGTAGCCATTGTACTTCGTGGCGTGAATTTCGGCATCCCACCACCGGCGGAGAGGTGCGCCACTTCCAGCTATATCGGCCTTTCCACCGAAGGTTTTACCTCCCCATTTCCTCAAACCGCCGAGCCCGGCTATGGCCACCTGTCCAGCCAGCTCGTCTGCCTGCTTCTCCACCTTGTCGGCGACGTTGTTGCAGCCGAATTCCCGGAGTTTCGATGCGGCGACGTACATCGCGTAGGCGGGGCGGATCGGGAAGTACTTGTCGAAGACGGCGCCGGCGCCGCCGTTTTCGCCGGTGAGCGCGTTCTTGGCGTCGTGGTAGAGATCAATCGGGAAGCTGAACCCCTTGGCGAGGCCGCTGCGGATGGCCTCCCATGCGCTCATGTTGTCGGGGTTGTCGGGGTCGTCATCTTCGGGTGAGAGGCCGGTGGGGTCGGTGTAGAGGGTGGGGGCGCCGGCCGCGTAGGTGTAGGCGGAGGCGGACGGGGATGCCGCCGGGGTGGCGAGGGGGTCTCGGGCGGTGAAACGGCCGAGGGAGGGGTCGTATTCGCGCGCCCGGAGGTACTGCTTGCCGGTGAGGGCGGGTTCGTTGTACTGGCCGGCGAATCCGAACGGCGCGACGGGGGCTGTGGTGGCTAGGTTGGTTGTGGAGGCCCTGCCGTAGGGGTCGTAGGTGGTCCGGCTTTGCGGGGTGCCGTCGGCGCTGGTCAGGTCGGTGACGGACCCGAGCCAGTCATGGTGGTCGTAGAAGGCTCCGCTGCTGGTGTGCTGGCTCTGGGGAAGTCCGAGCGGATCGTAGCTGTAGTCGCCGATGAGCCCGCCGGAGCCGTCGGTCTGAGTCGCGATCTGGGGCAGGCGGTTGTTGATGTCCCAGGTGACGGTGCGGGCGAGACTGGCGCCGACCTTGGTGCTGGCACGGTTTCCGTCCGCGTCATAGGCGAAGGTGAGGTTGTCCTTGCCGACGGCGTTGGTGAGGCGGCCGGCGGCGTCGTAGGTGTAGGTGTTGGTGCGGACGTCGTAGGAGGCGTTGTAGGTGTTGGAGTTCCAGAGCGGCTTGCCGATGTTGTCGTAGACGACGAGGTTGCCGTCGTCCTGGATCTTGGCGTAGGCGCCGGTGGGGCCGTTGTTGATCCAGGTGTTGCTGGACCACAGGGGTTTGCGGTTGGGGTCGTAGACGACGAAGTTGCCGTCGGTCTGCATGGTGGCCCAGGCGCCGGGATTTCCGGTGGTGCCGGAGGACCACAGTGGCTGGCTGGTGGCCGTCGAGTAGAGGACGAGGTTGCCGTCCGGCTGCATGACTAGGCGCACGTTGTTGGAGGCGGTGCTGGCGCCGGAGTTGAGGACGGCTCCGCCGTTGAGCGCCTGGTTGTTGGCGGTGGCGCCGGTGCTGGTGTTGTGGCCGTCCGCGTCGTAGCCGTAGGTGGTGGCGGCTGTCCCGTTCGTGGACTTGGTGAGCTGGTCGGCGGCGTCGTAGGTGTAGTTGGTGGTGCCGTAGGAGTCGGTCTGGGTGAGTCGGTTGCCGACCTTGTCGTAGGTGTAGGTCAGCGTGCCGCTGGTGCAGCCGACCGTGCTGGCGGACAGCGGGCAGCCGGACAGCAGCCGTCCGGCCGGGTCGTAGGTATAGGTCTGGGTTCCGCTGCCGAGTCCTGCACGGGTGCTGGTGACGCTGGTGGGCTGGCCTGCCGCGTCGCGGGTGAGCTGCCACGATCCGAGCGTGGCGGGGCCGTTAGTGCTGGCGATGGTGCTGAGCCGGCCTGCGGCGTCGTAGGTGCGGGACTCGGTATAGCCGTTGGCGGTGGGCAGGACGGTGTTGGTGAGGTGTCCTGCCGGGTCGTAGGCGTATCCGGTGGTGGCGCCGTCGACGCTCTGCTGGGTGAGGCGCCCGTCGCCGTTGTAGGCGTAGGTGAGCTTGCGGCCGTCCGGGTACTGGCGGCTGGTCAGGTTGCCGGTCGGGTCGTAGGCGTAGGTGAAGCCCGCGCTGCTGGAGGGTTTGGACACGGAGGTCAGCCGCCCGGCGGGGTCGTAGCCCATGGTGCGGGTGCCGGTGGCGTCGGTGACGGTGGCCTGGCGTCCGGCCTTGTCGTAGCTGCGGGAGGTCGCCGCGGTCGTGTCGGAGTAGGTGGTCGCGGTGGGTAGTCCGCGCGGGTCGTAGGCGACGGTGGTGGTGGTTCCGCGGGCGTTGGTGGCGGTGGTGGTGTGGCCGTCCGGGTCGTAGCTGTAGCTGACCTTGCCGCCGAGCGGGTCGGTGACGCTGGTGACGCGGTGGAGCACGTCGTAGGCGTAGGTGGTGGTGTGGCCGTTGGCGTCGGTCCTGCCGGTGCGGTCGCCGGCCGGATTCCACGTGTTGGTGGTCACCGCACCGGTCGGGTCGGTCACCGTGGTGACCCGGCCCAGCGTGTCGTAGGCGGTGGCGGTGGTCCGGCCCAGCGGGTCGGCGACCTGGGTGGGCCGGCCGAGCGCGTCGTAGGAGGTGGTGGTCGTGTTGCCGAGCGGGTCCTTGACGGTGGTCAGGTTCCCGGCGGCGTCGTAGCCGTAGGTGCTGGTGTAGGTGACAGCGGTGGCGCCGGCGGCGTTGCCGCGCGGGTCGGTGACGGTGGCGGGCCGCTGGTCGTTGTCGTAGGTCCAGGTGGTCTTGTTACCTTCGGGACTGGTATGGCTGACCTTGTTGCCGTCCGCGTCGTAGGCGGTGGTGGTGGTCTTGCCCAGCGGGTCCGTCACACTGGTCGGCCGGCCGGCGGCGTCGTAGCCGATCGTGGTCTTCGCGCCGGTCGGGTCGGTGGTGGCGGTGGCCTGGCTGACTCCGTCGTAGACGGTGGAGGTGCTGTTGCCGAGCGGGTCGGTGACGGTGACCGGGCGGTTGATCGCGTCGTAGGCGATCGCCGCGGTGGCCCCTGCGGGGTCGGTCGCGGTGGTGCGGTTGCCGTTGGCGTCGTAGCCGTAGGTGGTGGTGTAGGTGGCAGCGGTAGCACCGGAGGTGTTGCCGCGCGGGCTGACCGTGCTGGTGAGGCGGTTGTTCTTGTCGTAGCTGTAGGCCGTCTTGTTGCCGGCCGCGTCGGTGACGGCGGTCAGGTTTCCGGCCGGGTCGTAGGTGCTGGTCGTGGTGTTGCCCGCGGGGTCCTTGGTTGTGGTGCGGTGGCCGGCCGCGTCGTAGCCGAAGATCGCGGTGTTGCCCGCCGGGTTCTTGATGCTTGTCAGATTGCCCGCGTTGTCGTAGCCGTAGACGGTGGTGTTGCCGAGCGGGTCGGTGGCGGAGGTGAACAGGCCGCCGCCGTCATAGGTGTACGCCGTCGTGTAGGCGGCGGCGTTGGCCCCCGCCGTGTTCCCGCGGGGGTCGGTCTTGGTCGCCAGGCGAGCGGCGGCGTCGTAGGTGAACGTCGTCTTCTCGCCGAGCGGGGTGGTGACCGACGTGCGGTTGCCTGAGGCGTCGTAGCCGTAGGCGGTGGTGGCCCCGCGAGGTGTGGCCACGGTGGCCAGGGCCCCGGACTGGGTGTAGGTGTAGCCGGTCTTCCCGCCGGCCGGGTCGGTGCTGGCGGTCAGCTGGTTCAGCCCGTTGTAGGCGTAGGTGGTGGTGCGGCCGAGGGCGTCCTTGAGCGAGGTGACGTTGTTGTTGCCGTCGTAGGTCCACGTCTGGGTGGCGGAAACCGGTGCCGGGGCCGTGCTGGTCAGCATGTTGCCGTTGGCGTCGAACGTGAACGTGGAGGTGTTGCCGTTCGGATCGGTGACGGCGGTGCGGTTGAACGAGGTGTCATAGGTGTAGCGGGTGGTCTTGCCGTACGGGTCGGACTGCCAGCTGATGACACCCCCGGTGTAGGCGTGGGTCCAGATCCCGCCGTCCGGATGGGTCACGTAGGTCGTGGAGTTGGCGGTGTCGTAGCTGAACGTGGTCTTCCCGCCGAGCGGGTCGGTCTGGCTCGCGACCCGGCCGGAGCCGTCGTAGGTGTTGGCGGTCACGACATTGCCGAGCGGATCGGTGACGGTGCTGAGCCGCCCGTTCGCGTCGTAGCCGTAGGACGTGGTCTGGCCTCGCAGGTCACGGACGCTGGTCAGCAGGTTGCCCGTGTACTGGTAGGTCACGGTTCGCTGGCCGGGCAGCGTCGCCGTGGTCAGGAGCCCCCCGGCGTAGCCGAAGCTCACGGAACGTCCGGACCCGTCAGTCAGGCTGGTGAGCTGGTTGCCGGTGTACCCCATCGTGATGCCGACACCTGCCGGGTCGAGCATCGCTGTCAGCCGCCCGGTGCCGTCGAACATCAGCTGGTGCTGATCCGGTGTGGTCAGCATGAAGCCGGCGGGCCCCAGGTTCTGCAGGCTCGAGTGGACGTAGGGGCGGGTGGCCTTGAGCGACCCGTCGCCCTGGACGGCGTAGTCGACCTGCGAGCCGTCCTCGGCCCGGAACGTGACCACCGCCTGGCCCACGAGCAGGGAAGCCGCGTACGGGAACACCCAGCCCTGGCCAAGGACACCCGAGGCCGTCGACGAGGAGGAGTAGCTGCGGGTCAGCCGGACCGGCTGCCCCGGCCCGGGAAGTTCGCCGTCCGTGACCGCCTCACCGAAGGCACCCGTGGACGTGTTGACCGGGTCACCGCAGTACTGCACCAGGCTCAGCACGATCCCTGTACTGGCAGGGGAGTTCGGGCAGGCCAGGGACACGTTGTCCGGCACACCCATGGTCGGCACGGGCGGGATTGCGACTGACGCCAGCTCGTCGGAGCTGCCGTCCGCGTAGCCGTACCTGACCTTCGCGTAGTAGGTCACGCCGCGCTGGATCTGGGCGCCCAGCGAGCACCAGCTGGTGGACTCGTACACCATCCACTGATTGGCGTCCATCAGCGCATTGTCCGACGCTCGGTAGAACGAGACGACGACGTTCCCGCGGCTCTTCGCCCTCAGCGCGGCAGGAGTGTCGGGATTGAAGTCCCAGGTCACGCACCACGACAGTCCGGTGTTGCCGCTCTGAAGGTTATCGACGAAGGTGCGGATGTTCGCGATGTACGGATGGCCGGTGGGCCAGTCCGCCAGCGCATCCTGCGAACTTCGGACATTCTTTGCAGGTTCCGCTTTATCGGAGGTCAGAGCTCGCAGCTCCGCCTCGGTGAGGCTGTCGAACCCCTCCGTACCGGGGCCGGCGATCCTCTGCGCGACCGGCTTCGGCGGCGGTCCGGCCGGACCGCTCGCCTTCAACTCGCCCGCCTGCTTCTGCTTCTGGCCGATCGACCACGGCACGGCCGGATCAGCCGCCCTGGGAGCTGTAACGGCCCGGGCCGTAGCGTTTGAGTTCGGCGTTCCGGCTGGCTTGGCCCAGGCCGGCGGGGAAATCACGAGTGAAATCAGGGCCAGTAACAGGCTACCCAGTACTGACCTGTGGAAGCGTTTCCGCATCCTCGACACGATCCTTCCGCACTAGAAGTGTGGCGCTACGAACTGGCGCCTGAATGATCGTGCTAGAGCACGGACGGCAACGGATCAGAGCTCAACCCTTCGGCCGGAAACGGTCCATAGATGGCCGACCCCGCCAGGAATCGAATCTCTTCCTCTGAAGCAAGACTCCTGACGTCAATCAAAGTCCGTTAATCCGGCACCTGGACCTATTGCCACACGATTCACGCACGACACTCCTGGCCCCACAGGCAGCCGAGACCTCAGGGACTCGACCTCCTTGTTGCTCAACCACCATGACGGGCAGGTGAGTTGGGACTTCCCGGCGGAAGTGGTGCCGCGAAGTGACGACGGTGGCTCAGAGTTTAGTTTGCGCACGAGTGTTCGTTTTGGATCACCAGCGTCAATGGGCGCTCATCAGGTGTGGCCCCAAAACGGTCCCCAGGCCGTCTGCCCCCGCATCAGGTACTGCCCGTAACCGGGATCTGTCGGGCTTTCAGGAAGCCGCGTCAGCCAGCCTGACCGCCCTCGCGCCGGTGCCGCCAGCCGGTCCACGGGGCCAGCGCCGACGGGCGGATCGCGGTCGCCTACCCACTGGCTACGGATGGTGATCTTCCGGGCGGTGTGTCGTCTTGCGCGTGTCTTCGCCAGATGGTTCTGACGTGCCTCGCGCACCGCCCAACGCGCTCTGTCGCCACTCGTCCCACCAGGTGTCCTCATCCGGCCCGGTGTGGGATCGCAGCTGGTACAACAGGCCGATCCCGCCGAGTTCCTTGAGGAAAACGCCCAGGCCGGTTTCCGGGCGCACCCACGCGCCCCGCTGCGCGCAGCGCGAGCACATCCGGCCGATCGTCTCCGCGTTCAACGGGACGTGGGCCGTCGTGATGTCACGGGCACGCAGCTGGGTGCACGTCGTCGCAGCATGGAGCTTGGCGTTCTTGCCCTTGGCCGAATGGACGGTGACGGGCGTGCCCTCGAACGGGCCGAGCGGAACATCTGCGGTCAGAGCACAGTCGAGCACGTGACTCCCCTATCGGTCTCGGCTTGCGAGCCTAAGGGCTGTCCCGTAATTGATCTTCGGACGTCTCGGATGCAAGTCGATGCTCGGTCGTTGCCCGCCTCACGCGGCCTGGAGGAGGTTGTGCAGGCGGGCGATGCCGAGCATGGCGTGGTGCACGCCATCGCCCTTGAGGCGGCAGTCGCGCAGGATCTTCCAGGTCTTCATCCGGGCGAAGACGTGCTCGACGCGGGCCCGGACCTGCTTGTGCTCGCGGTTGTGCTCGGCCTGCCACTCGGTGAGCTCGCCACCCTTGGGTCGGCGGTGCGGGATGACCAGGCCGGTGCCCGGATAGCCACCGTCAGCGATCGTCGTGGTCCGGCCTACCGCGTCCTTGGCGCCGGATTCCTCCCAGGCCTTGCAGTCGTTCCGGTTACCCGGCAGGGGCTTGCCAACGGCGACGACCAGCCGGGTGTGAGCGTCGATGACGACCTGGTGGTTGGTGGAGTACCGGTAGTTCTTGGACTGCTCGGCGATCGTGTGGTCGCGGGTAGGGACCAGGGTGCCGTCGACGATCAGCACGGTGCCGACGCGGAAACGGTGCCGCTGCTTGAGCGCCAGCAACGGCCCAATGTGGTCGACGATCCGGTCGGCCGCCGACTTGGACACACCGAACAGCGGGGCAAGCTGCCGCAGCGACAGGTTGGTGCGCCAGTAGGTGATGACCAGCAGCACCCGGTCCTCCAGCGGCAGTGACCAGGGACGCCCTCGCCGAGTCAGCTCAGCACCTTCTCGGCGCAACATAGCGATCAGTCTGCGGAAGTCGCGCGGTTGCAGTCCGCTGAACGGGGCTATCCAATGCGGTTCCGACACCGTGATCACACCAGCCACGTGATGAGATCGTTCCACACCTATGGACCTCGGAAGTCGCGATTCAGCTGCAGTGGCTCTCCCGCTCCAGGGAACCCACCTGTTCCATGCGCTGGATCTCCCGCTCTGCCGCCTCCAAGTACCCGAGGTCGAGGGCCATCGCGGCACGCCCGGCGACGTAGAAGACGTCCTGGCGGATCCGACAGTCCAACCCTGGTCGGCGGCACAAGGCCAGGAACCGCACCTCGAGACTGAGTTCGATGCGGACCATCTCGTGCCGGACGTGGACCGGGAGTGCGGCGTGCCGGAGATCCTTGGCGTAGTCACGCGTCTGCCGGTCGGCCTCCTCCGGCCGGGCTTCCACGGGACGGTAAGGGTGATCGGCCCACTCCGTGTCAGCCCACCAGACGAGTTCGTCCAGGCACTCCGAGGCGACCACCAAATCCGGGGGCGAGATGGAGAGGGCCGCGTCCGCGTCGGTAGCCAGCCGGGCGAGACGGCGTCGCGCGTCGTCGTCCCCCGCCACGCACATCGCGATGAAGCCCGACAACACGTCGAGCCTGCGCGACACCTCTGCCCGCTGCCAGATCTCGTACAGTCCCGCCATCCACCGTTCCTTCTCCGCCGACCGCGTCTCCGCGCCCCGAACCCTACGACGCGCCCCCGTCCACGGGTCCAACGGTATTTCCGGGCTCAGCGGACCTCATGTCGGCTCGGACGGCGCACGATCTTCTCTCACAGCTCGTGCGTCCGCGAGCGGGGCTTCTTGGTCATTGCGGGACAGCCCTTAGATGAGGGCACCGACAAGGTCAGCCGAAAACGCGGCTCCCACATGCCGTCCTGCGAACGGCGGCAAGCGGCCCCGCCTGGCCGGTGATCTCCAGTCCGCCCGGACGGCGTCGGTGTCATTCCCCCGCGGTGAGCCAGCGCAGGCGCCCATCCTTGGGAGACCTCCGGCAGGTGAGGGCCAGGCCCTTCGAGGAGGTGGCGGTGGCGCCGGCCTCGCGGCACTTGCGGTGGGGTTCGTTGCAGCTTCCCTTCTTCTTGCCGGGCACCTGGGCGCAGTTCTCGGTGTCGTGCGCTTCCTTGCCCTCAGGGGAGAGGTTGTCGTAGTTGCTCCCGTCGTGCCGCCCAGGGGAGTCTCCGTCCGGGCCGGCCGTCGCTGTCGGCTTCCCGGCCCCGCCGCTCCCGGTGGGTGCTGGAGCGGTGCCGGCCAGGGGTGCGGTCGGCGAGGACGTCCGGGCCGGGGCCGGCGGAGTGGAAGCCGCCATCGGCACGGGCGACAGCGGTGGGACGGACAACGGCAGTGCGGATGACGAGGCGGCCGTGGAGGACGGGTCCGGCGCAGCGTCGGGCGACAGACCGGTGCCGCAGGCCGTGGCCATGCCGAGGAGCGCGCCCGCGACGGACAGCGTTGCGACCCTCGGCACGGAGCACTTTTTGATCATGGAGCGGGGCATCGGTCAGTGTAGGCAGTCAGTGATCTTGGCCGATCGCGGCACCCGTCACGGTGGGGAGAAACCAAGGATCGTAGACGTACTGCACGGACCCCGCCCCGGGGAACAGCAGGTGACCATGAAAGAATCCTGCAGGTGAGCCCTATATCGCCCGGGAAGCCGGTTCAGCTGTGTTCGGATCCTGGTTGTTCGCAGCCGACCGCGTACCGGACGCGTTCGCGCGATGCCTGGTGCGACGATCACATCACCGGCATCCTCCGCGTCGGCGGCCTGGAGCCGCTGGAGCCGTTCGCGAAGCCGACGGCGTGGCGCCTGACTCGGTGCCTGGCGTGCGGCTGCGAAGCTCACTACCGCTTCGAGTACACCGTCTCCAAGAACGCGGAGGGCGAGGCGACCTGCCGGGCGTGCTACTGGCGCCAGTGGGCGCAGGACGAACGACGGCGCCACGGCGCGTACGCGGATCTGACGCCGGTCCCTGCGGCTGAGGCGAGGGAGCACGCGGAGAAGCACGGCTACGACTACCTGGCAGCACTGACCGACCCGTCGTACCGCGACGACCCTCATCACGTCCGGTGCCGGTACTGCAACCGCCTCGCTGCCGAGCGGCTGGGGGACATCGCGTTCGGCTGCCGGTGCCAGACCAACCCGAGCCGCGCCCGGCAAACTCCCAACCCTCCCGGGCAGAAGCAGCGCGCCCTGCTCAAGGACTCCGGGCTCCCCGTCCTCGACTGGTGGGACCACGGAACGAACGACCTCGCGCAGTGGGAGACCGTCACCGTCACGGCCCGCCGCGAGGCGGCCTGGCGGTGCCCCGAGTGCGACCTGCGGTTCACCGCGCGGGTCCACGACATGCTCCACCGGGCGCAGTGCCCCTCGTGCGAACCGAAGCGCCGGGCCGAGTGGGAGGCTGAGTACGAGCGCTACCAGGTGACCCCGGTCGCCGACGTGCCCGAGCTGCTCGTCGCGTGGGCCGACGATGAGGACCCCCGGACCGTCCCGGTCGCCGGGTACGGCCGGTTGCACCGGTTCCGCTGTCCGAGCGGGCACCACCCGCGGGTGTCGCCGTACACCTACCTCCGATCGGGTTGTCCGTCCTGCCGGAGCCAGGAGACGCGCACGGCCGGCCTGGAAGCCGTCGAAGTCGATCCGGCCCCGTTCCGGCTCAGCCCGGAGATCGCCTCCCAGTGGCACCCGACCCTCAACGGGCGCATCAGTCTGGCCAAGCTTTCCCCGCGCTCACGCAGGACCGTGTGGTGGCGCGACCCCGGCTGCGGCCATGAGTGGCAGGACACGCCGGAGCAGCGGGACAAGGGCCAGCGTCTGCGCTGCCCCGAGTGCCGCACGATCCTGGACTCGCTCGCCTTCCACTTCCCGGACCTCGCGGCCGAGTGGTCGCCGGTGAACCCGGTCTCTGCCTGGCACGTACGGCCGTCCGGGCAGACCGTGTTCGTCCCGACCTGGGTGTGCTCCGCCAGCCCTGAGCACGTGTGGCAGGCCTCCCTGCCCTCCCGCGCCGCCGGCAGCGGGTGCCCCGAGTGCAGGGAGCACGGCAAGTCGCAGATCGAACTGGACCACCACGAGGCGGCGGAGCGCGCCTTCGGCAAGGCCGCCTCCGGCCAGGCCGTGCGCCACGGCGCGTTCGTCCGGCGAAGCGTCTGGCACGTCGACATCACGGTCGAACTCGGCGACGGACACATGCTCGCCATCGAGTACGACGGCTCCTACTGGCACGCGGACAAGGCCGATGTCGATGAAGAGAAGTCCCGCGACCTGCTCGCCGCCGGCTACCTCGTCGCCCGGCTTCGCGAACATCCCCTCCCGGCCCTGCCGATCGACGACCCCGGCTACTCCGAGTTCGTCGTCCACTCCGCCGCTCGCGACCCCGATGCCGTGATCAGCCGGGTGAAGCAGTGGGTGTCGGAGCGCCGACTGCCGGGCTCGTGGTGAGGGAAGGCCGAGCTGTGACCTGGGCTCCGCCTGACGGTTGCCGGGCAACTCATGCGGACGGCCGCGTGCGGATGACCAGCACGTCCAGGTGCAATTCATCACGTGGCACCGGCATACCGGCCCAGTCTGCAAGCATGGCAAGGACGTTGATGGGTCGTCTGGGTGCGCACTCGACGACGGGAGGCCGTCCGGCCCATCCGTGAAGTGGCTCAGCGTCGCGCGGGCTGCGGCCTCGGCGTCGGCCGCGCGCTGGCCAGCCGCTACGGATACCGGCTTCCCGCTGCCCGGAGACGAAGGCTTCGATCAGCAGGAGGTCGGCCCCTCCAGCGGTGAAGCGCTGGGGCTGGGTGGTCACGGTCGCACTCGGGACGAGGGTACGCAGGCGGGAGAGCATCCATGCGGTCTGGGCGATCCCGGTGGCCAGCGCTCCGGCGCCGGCGACGGCCGACCAGGGCCGGTTCCCCTCCCCCGTACGGGCCCGGCCCAGCCAATGCCACCCGTCGCCGCTCGGCTCGGGGACCGGGACGGACATGGGCGCCTCCACCGCCGGACCGCACGCTCCCCGTCCGCCAGATCACCGGCCAATGCCCGGACCGCGCCTTCCGGATCGTCCCCGCACGACAGCACCGCTTTCTCCGGCGAGTCGACGGCCGCCCAAGCGAACTTGGACGGCGCCCTCACCGAACCGATGTCCGCACCCACCACACGCATGAATCCACTCCTCTCCTCGCAATCCCGGAATCCGCGCTCACCCAGCCACCGCCGCGCTCGCCCGGGCCGCCGAGCATCTGCCCTGCCCGACTGAGCCCCACCCGAAGGGCACCGAACGGAGACCGCCCGGGGAGCCCATCAACTCCCCTTCCCCGGTGTGATGTTGCCACCGCCTACGACGGCGCCCTCCTGCGACGGGAGGTCGCGGTGCTCACCAGGGCGAGCGCCGCGAACGCAAGCAGGGCCAGGACCGCGTTCCGGGCTCCGGTGTCCTGGCCGCTCAGGTGGAGGGCGAGGGTGACGGCGGCCACGCCGGTGGCGGTGCCGAGGCCGCGGGTCATGTTGACCATGCCGCCGCCCGTGCCGGCCGAGCGGCTGGGGATGGCCTTCATGACGAGGGTGTTGTTCGCGGGCAGGAAGACTCCGAGGGCGAGACCGAGCAGGGCGAGCGGGTACGGCAGGACGGCCGCGTGCTGGGGTACGGCGGCGAGCAGTGCCAGGGCGACGATGCAGCCGGCCGCACCGTAGCGGCTGCGCCGCTGGTCGTCCCAGGCACGGGGCAGGAGGCGGTCGGCGGCGGTCGCGGCGAGGGCGAAGCCGACCGGCAGCGCGGTCAGCACCAGGCCGGCCGTCAGGGGTGAATCGCCGTGGCGGTCGAGTTCGACGGGCACCAGCACCAGGGGACCGAAGAGGACGAGGTAGCCGCACAGCCCGGCCAGCAGTCCGGGGCCGACCGGACCGCGGCGCAACAGGGTCAGATCCAGGAGCGGGTGGTCGAGGCGGCGTTGGCGGCGCAGGAACGCCCACGCGGCGAGGGCGGCGCCGACGCCGAGGGCGGCGGCGGTCCACGGCGGCAGGCCGAGTCCGGAGAGGACGGACAGGGCGAGCAGGGCCAGGGTGGTGGTGGCGGCGAGCAGGTGGACGCCGGGCAGGTCGAGGCGGGAGGTGGTGGCCCGGTCGCGGGTGCGGGGCAGGAGGTAGTACCCGGCGGCGAGGGCGACGATGCCGACCGGGACGTTGACGCCGAAGACCCAGCGCCAGCCGGCGGTGGCGACGAGGGCTCCGCCGATGGTGGGGCCGAGGGCGAGTCCGACGGCCTGTCCGGCGGCCTGGATGCCGAGGGCGGTGCGCATCCTGCCGGGTGGTGCGCTGGTGGCGACCAGGGCGACGCTGTTGGCCTGCATGAGGGCGGCGCCGACCGCCTGGAGCACGCGGAAGGCTACGAGCGCGGTGAGGGTGGGTGCGAGGCCGCAGGCGGCGGACGCGGCGGTGAAGACGACGAAACCGTACAGGTACATGAGCTTGCGGCCATGGACGTCGGACATGCGCCCGGCGGGCACCAGCAGGGCCACGAGAGTCAGCAGGTAGGAGAGGGACACCCATTGGACACCGGCCAGGCCGGCGTGGAACTCGGCGCCGATGGGCCGGTAGGTGAGGGTGACGATGCTCGCGTCGAGCTGGCCCATGAAGGCACCGAAGCAGACGGTGGCGACCGAGAGGCGCCAGGCGCCGGGGCGGTCGCGTATCACGCCGGGCCTGGGCCGCTCGGTGGTGAGTAGCGCCCGTAGGCGCGGGGTGGAGGATGCCGGGGTGCTGCGGTCGCGGACCGTCATGGCGGATACCTCGATCGGCTGGTCGGCGAACGGGCGGGGCCGCCGCCCGTGGGGTTGTGCTTCCAGCGGCGGCCCCGGGTCCAATATATATCTGTCGCCGATATGATCGGTAGAGGATGTACTCGATGTCCGATCGATTGATTCCCCCGGAACCCTCAGGCGAGTGGCGCCCGGAAGGACCGGAAGGAGAAGCGGACCGTCCAGCGGGCGGCGGCGAAGCCGGCGCCGATGGTGAGCAGTCCGGCGAGGGCGTCGGCCTCGAAGTGGTTGGCGGTGGAGAGGATCACGGCGAGGGTCGCGGCCGGATAGCAGAGGGCGGCGGCGCGTACGGCCCGGTTGCGGGCGTGGCGGTACAGCACGACGGCGCACCAGGTGGACCAGACGATGTGGACCGAGGGCATGGCGGCGTACTGGTTGGAGACGGTGTCGACGGAGCTGGAGGCCCAGGAGCCCCAGGTGTGGTGGACGACGACGGTGTCGATGAAGCCGTCCCCGGTGAGGAAGCGCGGCGGGGCGAGGGCGTAGAGGTAGAAGCCGGCGAGGGCTGCCGCGGTCGCCGCGTACAACGCCGTCCGGGCCTCGCGGAAGTGCTCGGGGCGGCGGACGTAGAGCCAGAGCAGGGTGCCGATGGTGACGATGAAGTGCAGGGTCGCGTAGTAGTAGTTCATGCCGGTGATCAGCCAGGTCACGTGGTCGGCGGCGTGGTTGAGCGCGAGTTCGAAGCTGAGGTGCAGGCTGCGTTCGGCGTCGAGGATCTCCTGCGCGCGGTGCAGGGCCGCCGCGCGGTGGTCGGGTACGGCGTTGCGGCTGACGGTGTAGAGGGCGTATCCCGCGGCGGCGAGCAGGAGTTCGGCCCACCAGGCCGGGCGTGGGCGCCTGGTGGTGGGTGCGGGGCGGGCGGCCGTGGCCGGGGCGGCTGCGTCGTGCGTGGGGGCTGCGGGGTGGGGCATCAGCTGGTGGCCTTGATCGGTTCGGCGGGTCGGGGGGTGCGGTGGATGCGGTCGGCCGGTGCTTGCCTGTGGCGGGTGGCGACGAGGCAGGCGACGGCGAGGGCGAAGCCGATCAGCGCGGTCCAGATGTTCAGGCGCAGGCCGAGGATGTGGTTGGCGTGGTCGTCGCGCAGGGCCTCGACCCAGGCGCGGCCCGCGGTGTAGGCGGCGGCGTAGAGGGCGAAGAGGCGTCCCGAGTGCAGGTCGAAGCGGCGGTCGGCCCACAGCAGCAGGGCCACGCACCCCAGGTCCCACAGCGACTCGTAGAGGAAGGTCGGCTGGTAGAGGGCGATGTCCGGGGTGGCGGCGGGGCGGTGGGCGGGGTCGATGAGCAGGCCCCAGGGCAGGCCGGTCGGGTCGCCGAAGAGTTCCTGGTTGAAGTAGTTGCCCCAGCGGCCGATCGCCTGGGCGAGCACCAGGCCGGGGGCGAGGGCGTCGGCGTAGGCGGCCAGGCGGATGCCGTGGCGGCGGCAGCCGATCCAGGCGCCGACGGCGCCGAGGGCGACCGCGCCCCAGATGCCGAGGCCGCCGTCCCAGATGTAGAGCGCACGGATGGGCTGCCGGCCCGGTTCGAAGTACAGCTCGGGGTCGGTGATCACGTGGTAGAGCCGGCCGCCGACGATGCCGAACGGCACCGCCCACAGGGCGATGTCGGCGACGTGGTCCGGGTTGCCGCCGAGGGCGGCCCAGCGGCGGCGGGTCAGCCAGACCGCTGCCCCGATGCCGGTGATGATGCACAGCGCGTAGGCGCGGATCGGTATCGGTCCCAGGTGCCACACACCCTGGGAAGGGCTGGGCAGGTACGCCAGATGCATGAGGCCGGTCCCCTCGCGGCCGGGCGCGGCGCAGGTCCTGCCGCGCGAGGGGCACCACAGTACATCGGGCACCGATTAGCTCGGTAACCGCAGCATCTCGCGGTTACGAGCGGGCAGCCTGCGGACGCCACCGACGGTGCAGTTGCGCCGCCGCCCGCGGAAGAAGGGAGGCGGCCGCGCCCAGCAGGAGCGCGTACTGGAGCGGGAACTCGGTGGCGGCGAGGAACGTCAGCGCCGTCGCCGCCCGCTCGTGCGGCCCACGCAGCCAGGCCGCCCGGAGCTCGGGCAGGCGGGCGAGCGCGAGTTTCGCGCCGACGACCACCAGCAGGGCCCCGATCACCGGCAGCGGGATCAGGCCGACCGCGCGGCCGCAGGACGCGACCAGGACGGCCAGGGCGACTCCGGAGACGGCGCCGGCCCAACGGGTCCGGGCCCCGGCGGCCACGGCCACCCCCGTGCGCGAGAGCGAGCCGCCGACCGGCATCGCCTGGAAGAACGCCCCCGCCATATTGGCCGCGGCCTGGGCGAGGACGTCCCGCGTACCGGCCGCCCCGTGCTCGCGGCCGCTCCGGTCGTGGCCGGCCTGGTCGCCGGAGATCCCGGCGGCCTGGGCGAGGGCCACCAGCGCCACCGCGCCGGCCCCCGGAGCCAGTTGGACCAGCACGCCCCAGGCGGGCAGCGACAGGTGCGGGAGGCCGGAGGGGACGGCGCCGAGCGAAGCGGCCAGCGGCACCGGTGCCGACCAGGCCCGCACTCCCGCGCTCCCGACGACCAGGGCGATCAGCACCGCGTGCGGCCGCGTCCGGTGGAAGCGGTAGGCCAGCAGCCACACCGCGACGGTCGCCGCCGCCGTCCAGGCCGCCGCCGACGACCACCCGCCCGGGTGCGCTGCCCACCCGGCGATCCGCAGCAGCTGGTTGTGGTGCCCGGCGCGGTAGCCGGTGGCGTCCGCCAGCGCGCCCGCGACGATCTGCACGGCGATGCCGACCGCGAACGCCGCCATCGCCCCGCCGCACACCAGCCGCAGCGCCGACCCCAGCCGCAGCAGGGCGAAGACGGCCATCGCCACGCCGACCAGCAGCGCGAGTGCGGCCACGTTCGCCCCGTCGGAGGGATCCAGGCGTGCCTCGGCGAGTACTTCCTGCGAGGTGAGGGCGATCGCACTGGTCAGCGTCGTCACCATCAGCACCGAGCGGCACAGCAGGGCGCCGACGACCGCGGGCACCACCCCCGCGTACAGGCCCGCCGCCGGATCGAACCCGGCGATCGCCGCGTACGCCATGCCCTCGGGCACGCTGAACAACGCCACGATCACACCCGCGCGCACCTCCCCCGCCCACACCCCGGCCCGCCTCCGCCCCGGCCCCGGCCCGGGCCCGGCGCCGGCCTGGCCGGGCAGCAGACACACCTGCGGGTCGGACCGGTCCGTGCCGGCCTCGTTCACCTGATCCACACGGTCCTCCCGGACGGGCGGGCACGGCGCACCCCACCCCCGACACGCCGCATACGTACAGTCACCTGAACGCCCAGGGTGCTCGCCCGCACCGCCCGAACGGCCGACACGACACCGCCATGTCCACCGTTCGGGTGCTCCTTCCCCGCAGGCGCGACCCGGCGCGTCCGCATGCCGTACAAGCGCCACCGGGACCACCCGGGCACACGGAGGACCGCGACCCGACCGCAGCATGGCTAGGTCGGCACCATGGCCAGCCCGACCGCCGACACCAGCACCCGCCCCGACCTCGAACAGCCCGGCCTCGACGCACGCCTGCTCACCGAGGCGATCACCGGCCTGCGGCGAGCACTGCGCTCCTCCCTCCGCACGGAACTCCCGCCGGAGACCCTGCCCATCGCGCAGGTCGAGATCCTCCAGTCCCTGGCCGAAGCGCAGACCGCCTCGGCCCGGCAGCTCGCCGAGCGGCTGCGCCTGGCTCCGAACACCGTCTCGGGCCTGCTGACGCGGCTGATGACGGCCGGACTGGCCGACCGGGGCACTGACCCCCGCGACCGCCACCGCGCCGTCGTCCAGCTCACCGACGAGGGCCGCGACCACCTGGCAGCACGCGCACGAACGGCGGATCGGGGCAGCGCTGGATGCCCTCGACCCCGGCGAACGCGCCGCCCTGGCCTCCGCACTGCCCGCGATGAACTCCCTCGTCCACAGGCTCCACTGCCAGCTCGCCACGCGACCATCCGGCCGACTGATCTGACCTACCGCCAAGATCCCTTCGGCAGCGGCGATGCCCGATCCAGGAACCGCCTCAGCCAGCACGGTCACTCCTCGCCACAGCCGACGGCAGCCCCTTCAGTCCACTCCGTTCACTCCGTATTCGCTTGAGGCCGAAAACGCGTTCACCTCCGCCGTCTACGTTCGCCTGCGCCGGAGAGCCGCTCAGGCCCCGGATATCGCACGCTCCATTCCGGGGACGCCACCCGCGTTTCCGAGGGCCGTGTCAACGAGGGGAACGAAACAGATGCTCCAGCGGAACCGACGGTCCAGCAGCCTCGCCCTGAGCGCGGTGGCACTGGCCGGCGCCCTGTCGCTCACCGCCTGCGGCAGTGACAACAACACGGGAACCACCGCCGCCAGCGGCTCCACGGCCGCCGGTTCTTCCGTCAAGTGCGGCAAGAACGGCTCACTCCTCGGCGCAGGCTCCACCGCGCAGTCCCCCGCGATCGACGTCTGGAAGACCACCTACGGCGCCGCCTGCTCCGGCACAACCGTCAACTACAGCGGCGGCGGCTCCGGTGCCGGCGTCCAGCAGTTCACCCAGGGCAAGGTCGCCTTCGCCGGCTCCGACTTCGCCCTCAAGCCGGCCGATGTCGACGCTTCCAAGGCCGTCTGCACCGGTGGCAAGGCGATCGACCTGCCGATGGTGGCCGGTCTGGTCTCGCTCGTCTACAACGTCGAGGGCGTCGACAACCTGGTCCTGGACGGCCCGACCGCCGCCAAGATCTTCGACGGGCAGGTCACCAAGTGGACCGACCCGGCCATCGCCGCCCTGAACCCGAGCGCCAAGCTGCCGGACGCCGAGATCCAGACCTTCCACCGCTCGGACGACTCCGGCACCACCTTCAACCTGACCTCCTACTTCGCCAAGACCTCCGGCGGCGCCTGGAGCGCCGCGCCGGACAAGGCGTGGAAGGGCAAGGGCGGCCAGTCCGCCAACGGCAGCGCCGGCGTCTCCGCCCAGATCAAGCAGGTCAAGAACTCGATCGGCTACGCCGAGCTGTCCTACGCCCAGACCAACAACCTGAAGAGCGCCAAGATCGCCACCGGCGCCGCCCAGCCCGTCGAAGCCACCGCCGCCAACGCCGCGCTCACGCTCTCCACCTCCACCGTCACGGGCACCGACGGCGACCTCGCCCTCTCCCTGGACTACGGCACCAAGGCCGACAACGCCTACCCGATCGTCCTGGTCACCTACGAGATCGCCTGCGACAAGGGCAACAAGGCCGACACTCTCGACACCCTGAAGTCCTTCCTGACCTACACCGCCGGCGACGACGCGCAGAAGGCCATCGGTACCAAGGGCTACGTCCCGATGCCTTCCGCCATCGGCGACAAGGTCAAGACCGCCATCACCGGTCTCAGCTGACCCGAGTACCCCGCACGACCTCCCGGTACCACCATGCCCCCTACCGGGGCGCGGTGGTACCGCACGGCCACAGACAGCACCGGAGCCCCTGCAAACCGCACATGCGCCCGCCGACACCGCGGCGCACAGTAGGGACATGGGAGTCCGCGCCCCCATGTCCTACCCACGGCAGCGCAGCACCGCGCTGCTGATGATCCCGCTCGCCCTCATCGTGGTGATCGCCGTGGTGGACCTCCGCTCCCCCACCACGATCCATCTCGGCCCACTCCTGGTGATCTCCCCCGCCCTCACACCCTCGTTCGCCGGACCGCGCCTGATCGCCCTCGTCGGAGCTGTGGCCATCGCCGCCCAGGTCCTCATCGCCTTCCTCCACGGCGGCATCACCACCAGCAACCACATCGCACAGATCACCGCGCTGACCGTGCTGTGCGTGCTCATCGTCACGTTCACCGCGATCCGTGAACACCGGGCCAAGCAACTCGCGCGCGCCCAGTCCGTCGCCGAGGCCGCCCAGCTCGCTTTGCTGCGCCCACTGCCCGAACGCCTCGGGCCGCTGCGGATCGCCACGATGTACCTCGCGGCCGAGCGGGAGGCGCAAATCGGCGGCGACCTCTACACCGCCACCCGCACCGCCCACGGGACCCGCATGGTCGTCGGCGACGTCCGGGGCAAGGGCCTGGCCGCCGTCGGCGAGTCCGCCCTGGTGGTCAGCGCCTTCCGGCTGATCGCCGCACAGCACGACACCCTCGCGGAGCTCGCCGCCACGCTCGACCGCAATGTGGGCCGTTACCTCGCCGACTTCACCGAGGAGAACGGGGACGCCGTCGGCACTTCATCACCGCGCTCCTGCTCGACCTGCCCGACGACGAGCCCATCGCCCACCTGACGAACTGCGGGCACCCCCCGCCCCTGCTGCTGCGCGACGGCCGCGCGGAGCCGGTGGACTCCGTGCCGCCCGCCCCTCCCCTGGGCGTGAACTCCCTCGGCAACGGCCACTACCCCGACACCCGCGTTCCGTTCTCTGCGGGTGACACCCTCCTGCTGTACACCGACGGGGTCACCGAAGCCCGCGACCGCACCGGGGAGTTCTACCCGCTCGCCGAACGCGCCGCCCAGTGGACGAAGTGCTCCCCCGAGGCACTCGTGCACCACATTCGCCGCGACCTGCTCGCCCACGTCGGCCATCATCCGGACGACGACGCCGCCGTCATCGTCGTCCGACGGGCCGAACCCGCCGCCCGCACCGGATCCTTGCCGTCCGCGTCCTCACGCGGCCACGGTCCGTCCTCGCTTCACCGCTGACGCCTCTGCTTCTGCGTCCCGACCGGCCACCACCGACGTCGTCGTCGGGTGCCCCCATCGCCCCGAACCCGCGACCCGGCCGCGCCACCGGCCACCGCCGGGCGGCCGGCAATATTCTCTACAGTGCGTAGTAGCTTTGGGACGAACAGGGCGATCACCAGAGCCGCCCTAGGCCCCGGTCCGTCCTCGCCACCCCGACGGACGCCGCCGTGGGGGCACCCCAGAGAGTGCTGGAGTGCCTGGCTGAGGCCTATCCGGACCCGTCGCGGCCGACATAGCCCCACCCCCCACCGCGGGCGCGGCGCAGGTACTGGTGGGTGGCGCGCGGGCCGCGCAGCAGCAGGCGGTGGGCCAGCCGTGGACGGCGATCCCGTGCCCGGTGCCAGCCCCGGGCGCGCCGGATGGATCGGCATGGTGCACCGGTGCCCCGTTGAAGTGCGGGGGCGCGACATGGCCGGCTGATCCTCTCGCGATGACGGGGCGGGCATCTTCGACCGCCGAATACTCTATAGCTCGTCGCATCCAAGGGCCGGTCGAGCTGCGGCCAACGCCGGAAGCCGAGAGCGGCCGGCGCCCCGAAGGCGACATCAGATCGTGAGCGTCCCATTCCTTTCTGTTCACTCGGCAGGCACCCAGAGTTCGGTTTACTCGGCGGTAGGCGCTGTCTGCGCGGTGAACAGTGTCCCGTCGGCGGGGAAGGCCCCCGCCGCTCGCACTGAGGGAGCGTCATGGCACGTCTCACGATCGGCCGCTGGGGACGGCGGCTGATATCCGGGGTGGCGGTGATGACGGCAGCCGCCACGCTGGCGCCCGCACCCGCCTCGGCCCACGACGCCGGCCAGCCCACTGCCCACAAGATCGGCCACGTGTGGACGATCATCCTGGAGAACAAGTCCTACGAGGCGACGTTCACCGGCCTCAACCAGAACAGCTACCTGTGGAAGACCCTCCCCCAGTACGGCGAACTGCTGCGCCAGTACTACGGGACCGGCCACTACAGCCTCGACAACTACGTCAGCCTCGTCTCCGGCCAGGCCCCGACCCCGGACAACCAGGCCGACTGCGCGCAGTACAAGGACGTCAGCCCCGGTACCCCGGCCGCCGACGGCCAGGTCAACGCCTCCTCGGGCTGCGTGTACCCCAGCTCCGTGTACACCCTCTTCAATCAGCTGGACGACAAGAACCTCAGCTGGAAGGCGTACATGCAGCAGATGGGCAACACGCCCGGCCGCGAGGACGTCTACCGCTGCGGCATCCCGGGCGACCCGTCCGGCGCCGGCGTCCCGGACCCGGGCGGCGCGACCGCCCAGGACCAGTACGTCGCCAAGCACAACCCGACGGCCTGGTTCCACTCGCTGATCGACGACCCGCAGGAGTGCGCCAACGTCGTCCCCCTGGACGGCCGCCCCGCCACCGCGGACCACCCGGCCCTCACCGGCCTGGCCGAGGACCTCAAGAGCGAGGACACCACCCCGGCGTTCTCCTGGATCACGCCCGACAACTGCTCGGACGCCCACGACGCCGTCTGCAAGGGCGACAACTCCTCCGGCGACCCGAACGACCACCAGGGCGGCCTCTACGCCTCGGACCGGTTCCTGGAGAAGATCGTCCCGCAGATCATGGCCTCGCCGGCGTTCCAGCACGACGGCATGATCCAGATCATCTTCGACGAGGCCTTCCCGCCCTACAAGATGTACGGCAACTCGGTCACCGACTACACCGGCAACAAGGACCCGAAGCTCAACACCCCCACCGACACGGCCCAGTCCGTCGTCGCCTGCTGCAACGAGCTGCCCGGCCCGAACACCACCCAGCCCGGCTTCCAGGCCTTCGGCCAGGACACCACCCCCGGTGGCGGCATCACCGGCGCGCTGCTCATCTCCCGCTACATCAAGCCGGGTTCGATCAGCGACCAGCCGTACAACCACTACTCCTGGCTGCGCAGCATGGAGGACCTCTACGGCATCGAGCACGGCGGCACCGACGGCCGCGGCCACCTCGGCTACGCCGCCGCGGACGGGCTGCGCCCGTTCGGCGCCGACGTCTACAACAACCCCTCCGGCCACGCCCTGCCGCCGGCCCCGTCGGGCACCCTCGTCTACCCGGCCACCGGCCGCGCCGACGAGCCGCAGACGCCGGTCACGGCCTCGCCGACCGGACAGTGACCTCCCGGAACCCGTGAAGGACCCCCAGCACCGATGAACGCTGCGAGCACCGCAGCGCCGCGCCGGGCCGACGACCGTCGGCCCGGCCCCCGGCGCACCCGATCCCTCCTCCGCCCGGCGGCGCTCGCCTGCGCCACCCTTGCCCTACTGCTCTCCGGCTGCACCGGGGAATCCTCCGACGGCCGGCGCAACGCGACCGACACGGTGAAGGACCTCGGAGCAGTCCCGATCCCCACCGCGCCCACGGCCCGCGCGACGCCCGTCGCCGACGAGCAGCACCTGCAGCTCGTCGCCATGGGCGACACCGTCCAGGCCAAGCTGCCCGAGGGCGGCGCGCTGGTGCGGGCCGTCGGGCCCGCCCAGGACGCCACCGGACCGGCCACGGGCGGCAAGCCGCCCGAGCACACCACCGGCACCTTCACCGTCACCTTCGGGCAGGCCACGGCCGCCGTCACCGTGGCCGCCGCCGACTTCTCCTCGCGCGACGAGCAGGGCACCGACGTCCCGCTCACCGCCACCGGCCCGGCCACCGTCACCGCCGCACCCGGCGCGACGGCCACCCTGACCCTCGTCGGCACCTACCGGCCCGGCTCCGCGCAGCTCACCTGGCGGCACGACGGCAAGCCGGTGACGGTGTGGGACTTCACCATCGAACTGGACTGACCGGAACCCGGCCGGACGGCCCGGCCGCCACGGCGCACCCGGACCCCATCCTGCCCCGCTCGGGTCAGAGCATGGCGTGTCGTCCGGACACCTCAGCAGGCCCTGCGGCCGATGCCGTGCAAGAGTTCGAGGGCGAGGACCCGGTCCAGCCGGACTCCGGTCCCGAAGCGGCCGCCGCCCGTCAGCTCCCCCGGTCGTCCAGGCCCCGCCGGAGGGCACGAAGCGCGCCCCGTTCATCCAGGTTCTCGTCCAAGCCGTCGAAGCCCGCCTGGACAACGCCTGCGTCGAGTACCCCGGAGGGGGCGCAGACGGGGTCGGCCCCGGCCACCGGCGCCAGCGGGGTAGTTCCGCGCCGGCGGCCGTCGGCTCGGAGGCGGTGGGCCGGACGGCCAGGTGGGCCGGGGCCGTGCCGGGCAGAGCAATCACGGCGGTGTCGGCGTCGGCGACCAGAAGGGCCTGCTCCGCGATGAGCTGCAGCGCGTGGGCGCTGTCCGTGTCACCGAGGATGGCGGTGGTGATCCGGGTGTGGGCCTGCTGCCACGCTTCGCGAAGTCTCGTCCGCTCCAGCAGGACGGCATGGTCCACTGCCGCGCCGGCTGCCGAGGCCAGCGCCTGCAGCAGTTCCTCGTTCTCGGCGGTGAAGGGCCCCGGGGAGTGCCCGGCTTACTGCTGGTCGGCCAGGTAGAGACCGACCGCACTCCCGTCCGCAACAGGGGTGGAGGTTGCCAGCAGGGCGGTGACCGGCGGCGCACCTGCGGGGAACCGCGCGGTGTCGGTCACACGGACGGTGCCCTGGTCTCCGAGCAGGCCTCGGAACGCACGGCTCCTCTTGATGACCTCCTCACGCCGCCGGGCATCGATGCTCTGGAGGCCGCCGTGGATCACCGCTCCGGGTTGGGTGAGCCCGTCACCGGGGACCAGGACGGCCCAGCTCGCGCCCGTCAGGTCTCCTGCGGAGGTGACCAGTTGGTGAAGGACCCGGGCGAGGTCGCTCTCGTCGGTGACGGGCGTCACCACGCGTAGCAGCGCGCGGATCCGGCCGTGGATTCGCTGAACCTCACGGGCGGTGGCCAGGAGGTTCTCCATCGCCTGAGCGAGGTCGGCGAGCAGGCCGATCTTCCCGGGATCGTGGATACCACGGATGCGGCCGGCGACCGTGCCGCTGTCGACGGTCCCCGTCTCGGGAATTGCCCGGTCGACCTGGAAGACGACGACGTCGCCGTCGCACAGCCCCTCCAGACTCCGGTCACCGCCGATGACGACACCGTCGTGGTCCACGAGGAAGGGGACCGGGACAACCAGCGGCAGGGCCTGCTCGGTGAAGACCGCACGTCCATGACGGCACGCGGCAAGCAACGCGAGGCACTGTGCACGATCGAGTTCGGAAGTGACATGCTCGGTCACAGTGCCAGTTTCGGCCCCGTGGCCGCGGACGTGCTTGGGCCGTTCGTCCCCTGAGTCGGGGGGCTGGGCACAGACCGCCGTCCCCACGTGTGGTCGCGTCGACGGCGAGCCCCGAGCGCGCCCACGGCCCGCCGAAGGCGCTCACAACCGCTCGGGGCTGCAGTCCGAGCCCGGTTCATGGACCCGGCGCTGCAGGAGGCTCCGGGTTCCTGGGTCTGCGGTCCCTGCGTGCCGTACAAGCGCCACCGGGACCGCCCGGGCACACGGAGGACCGCGCCCCGACCGCGGCATGGTTAGGTTGGCACCATGGCCAGCCCGACCGCCGACACCAGCGCCCGCCCCGATCTCGAACAGCCGGGCCTCGAAGCGCGCCTGCTCACCGACGCCATAACGGGACTTCGCCGGGCCCTGCGGGCCTCGATCCGCTCCGACTACCCCTGGGAGACGCTCCCGATCGCCCAGGTCGAGATCCTCCAGTCCCTCGCCGAGTCCCAGCCCGCCCAGGCCGGCCAGCTCGCCGAGCGCCTGCGCCTGGCGCCCAACACCGTGTCCGGACTCGTCAGCCGCTTGATGGCCGCCGGCCTGGTCGACCGCGGCACCGACAGCCGCGACCGGCGCCGCGCCGCCGTCCAGCTCACCGAGCAGGGCGCCGAACGCCTCGCCGCCTGGCAGCGCGCCCACGAGCAGCGCATCGGCACCGCCCTCGACGCGCTCGACCCTGACGAACGAGCCGCCCTCGGCGCCGCCCTGCCCGCCATGGTCTCCCTCGTACGCCAGCTCCACCACCAACTCGCCGCCTCCGAAAGCCCCGCGGACGGCTGACCGCAAGCCGATCCGACGGCAGCCCGGACGACGGCAGAAACCTGTCCACGGCGCCGCGCCTCCGCCATGATGACCCCCGTGCGAAGCATCGGGATCGACCTCGCGGCAAGCCCCGCCACCACAGCCGTCGCCGTGCTCCACTGGAACGGCGGCGCCGTGACCGCCGACCCGCCGCAGCTGCGCTGCACCGACGACGACCTGCTCGCCCTCCTCGCCGGCCTGCTCCCCGGCGAGCGCGCCGGTGTCGACTGCCCGTTCGGCTGGCCGATCCCCTTCATCCAGGCGATCACCGCCCACGCCCGTCACGAAGCATGGCCCGGACGCGGCACCACCAGCACCGAACACCGCCCGTCGCTGCGTCACCGCCGCACCGACATCGCCGTACGGCAGGCCCTCGCCCCGAGCCTGCAACCGCTGTCCGTGTCCTTCGACAAGCTCGGCGCCACGGCCGCGCGCTGGGCCCACCTGGCCGACGAACTCGCCCACCGCGGCCACCCCGTGGAGCGCACCGGGACGGGCCCCGTCGTCGAGGTCTACCCCAAGGCCGCCCGCCTGCGATGGCAACTCGGCACACAACGATCCATGGACGACCTGATGAAGGCCACACCCTTCCTGCACTGCTCGCCACAGGTCCGGGAGGAGTACGAACGCAACGAGCACGCCTTCGACGCCCTCGTCGCAGCCCTCGTCGCCCGGGCCTGCGCCAAGGGCCTGACCCGCCCGCCCGAGCCTGAGGACGCCCCGGCCGCCGCCGTCGAGGGCTGGATCCATCTGCCCGACGCGGGAAGCCTGCACAGCCTGCTATAGGGGCGGGCCGCGGCAATCGATATCCGGGAAGCGACCGCATCCCGAGCCGCCATCCACCGAGTCCTCGCCGCACGCACGAAGCGGCGGCCCCTACCCGGAGGTCGCGAGCCGGCCTGCACCGACTTCGCCGCGATGCGGGCCGACGAACTGTCACGCCGCCGGGGAACTGGAGCAGGCCTCCGCAGCGGCCCGGGAGGCGAAGGGCCGGCCGTCGCCCTGGCCCACGCCGCCGATCAGGGCCTCGCGGTTCCTGCGCTGCCGCGATCTCCCCGCCGGAGAAACAGGCCTCGTGGAGCACTCCGATTACCAGGCTGAGGGGCCGCTGCCAACACGATCACGAGAACACTCGGCGTGGGCGGAACGACCGTCTCTGGCTGGAGACGTGAAAGCCTGTCGACGCTATGTTGAGTGACGCTCAGCTCTGGAAGGAAGGGGGAAGAGTGGTAGATCATCCGCCGGGCAGCGGCAAGCCGCCGCCCGGAGACAGGTTTGTCTTCGTGGTCTTGGTACTGCTGGGAGTTCCCTTCGTCCTGTTCTTTCTGTGGCTTTTGATAACCGGCCATGGCCCGTGGGGAAGCGGTGGCAATATCCCCGGCCCTGGGCATATCTAGTACCCGGCACCGGAAATTCGATCAAGATATGCGGCGGGGCGTCGGAGAACCTCATCGACGGCCTTCGTCCACACTGGGCGATCCGGGGGGACTGGCTCCACAGGACACCGAGTACGGTGGTCCCCGGCCGGACGAGAACCATCTGCCTGACGTCAGATCCTTGGCCTTTAGTGCTCACGTGCGGGTCGGCCGGGCGGGTGGACCGACCTGTCGCGGTGAGTGCAGGATCTGCCGCACGGCCCCCGCCGTGCGGCGTCAGCGGGCGGAGCGCCCTGCCATCCCTGGCGCCGCGGTCACCAGAGGTCGAAGCCGCCCCTTGGCCAGGCCGTTGACGACCGGGGTGGCGAAGCGGCGAAGGGCCAGGCTCGTCCCGTACGCGACGGGCATCGCGATGACGGCGGCACCGATCACGTCGTGGGGGTAGTGGGCGCCGACGTAGACCCGGGTGAACGCCTCCACGACGGCGAAGACGGCGGCGATGGAGCTCAGCCGCTTGTCGAGCAGGAACAGCGCGGCGACGGTCGCGGCAGCGGTGGTGGTGTGGCCGCTGGGAAAGGCGTAGTCGCTCGGCGCGGGGCAGGCCTCGACGACGTAGGCGTGCGGCATGGAGTGGCAGGGGCGGTCCTCGGCGACGATCTTCTTGATCGCTTCGGCGACCGCGAACGCGGCGACGACGGACACCGGGACGGCCAGCGCGAGGGCCATGGCGGTGGCGTCCCGGCGGCGGGCGTTCCACCACCCGATGAGCATCAGCATCGCGAACACGCCGAGGCCGAGGTTGGTCCAGGCCTCGACGGGCTGGTTCAACCATGGGGTGTCCTTGGCGATGCCGGTGACGGAAGTGAACAGCGAGCCGTCGATGCCGGAGCCGTCGAACGCGAGGGGCAGCGCAGAGGGGGATGTCATCAGGCGCGATCTTTCGGGGTCGGGGTGGGAGGGGTGCCGCTACAGCCCCTCCGACCGGTTGAATCGGCCGCCTGGGTTCTGTGGCGAAGGGGCAATGTCGGCCAGCCGCCGCCCCCTTCTCCCGTGAGGCGAACTGACGCAACAGCGGAATTCGGGTGAACACTCAGCGACCGAAGCGCAAAACTACTACATGCTGTAGAGCCCGGCATGGCAGGCCAGCGGCCAGCTGGGCGGCACCCGCCAACCCAGCTCTACAGGCTGTAGTAGCTTTGGCCTGTGCAGGGCGATCCCCGACGTCTCGGGCGCCCGAACCGCCGGACAGCCGCCGTTGCGGGCCCAGAACGCTTTGGAGTGACCGTTGTGACCCATCCGGATCCCTCGCCTCCCGGCATAGCCGCGCTCTCGCCGCGGGCCACCAGCCGCAGGGCCCGCACCAGTGGTCGACGCCCGGCCGGCGAGCGCGCCCCGGTCCTCGCCGTCATCACCAGGGCCGGCGAGCTCCTCGTCTTCGTCCTCGTCCTCGTCGTGCCCTGCCTTCTGGCCGCCGGGGTTGCCACAGGGCTCGCCTTGTGGCTCCTGATGGGCTGACGAGCAGCCCTCGGCCGGAATGAGTTACCGGCTCGTGGCAGCGAAAGCTCTCGGTGAGGCCCCCTGGGCCTCCCGCGGGGCGGGGATACTGGTCGCAGGCGCCGCCACGACGGGTTCCACCGAACCCTCGTCCTGCGACGCGACGCGGCGCCGACCGGTGCGGTGACGAGGAACGGAAGAGGCGCTGAAACCATGACCAGAGGCGGTAACGGATCTGCCGAGGGCGGACGGCGCGCGGCCGGAGAGCTGGAGTCGCAGGTGCTCGCCGTGCTCTGGGCGGCCGACGGCCCGATGACCGCCGCGCAGGTACTCGACCGACTGCCTCGCGGCCTCGCCTACACCACGGTGCTGACCATCCTCTCCCGCCTGGCGGCCAAGGCGCTGGTGCGGCGCGAGCGCGCCGGCCGCGGGTACGCCTTCGAACCGGTACGGGACGAGGCCGAGCACACCGCCGCCGGCATGCACGCACTGCTGGCACGCGGCAGCGACCGACTCGCCGTACTCGCCCGGTTCGTCGACACCCTCTCCCAGGAGGACGAGAGCTCGCTCCAGGAACTGCTGCGCCGGCACGAGACGTCCCGAGAGCTGTGAGCGTCGATGTGTACGCACCGCTGCTGACCAGCGGGCTGCTGGCCGCCCTCGGGCCGCGATTGTCGCGACGGCTGTCGCCGAAGGTCGCGGCGTGGGCGCTGCTGTCGGGGGCAGTGGTCTCGGCCGTGTGCTGGGCCGGGTCGCTCGCCCTGCTGGCCTCCACCGGGATCGGGCAGATCCGGCTGGTCGCCACGATCGGCCAGTGGTCGCGCCGGGCATTGCGCGCGCAGGCTCCGGTGAGCCAGACCGTTTCCTGGGGCTGCGCCCTGGTGCTGGCGGTCGCGGTCTGCATGCTACTCGTGGCGGCCTGCCGGCGGGCGGCTCTCCTGCGCGCCGCCCGTCGGACCTGCCGCAGGCTGCGCGGGCACCGGGAACTGGCCGTCCTGGAAGACTCGTCACCGGTCGCCTACGCCCTTCCCGGAGCACCGGGGCGGATCGTGGTGTCGACCGGGATGCTGAGGATGCTGGACGGGCCCGAACAGCAGGCGCTGCTCGCCCATGAACGGGCTCACCTGAGGGGACGACACCACCTGTTCCTGCTCGCGCTGCACCTGACGGCTGCCGTCGACCCGTTCGTGCGGCCGCTGGCCCGAGAAGGCGCCTTCGTGCTGGAGCGGTGGGCGGACGAGGAGGCCGGGCGGGCCGTGGGTGATCGTACGGTGGTGGCGCGCGCCGTGGCCCGCGCCGCGCTCTCCGCCGGGCGTACCCCCGCCGGGGCGCTCGCCGCGACGGAAGGCCCGGTACCGCGACGGGTGCGGGCGCTCTTCGCACCGGCACCGCGCCCCAGGCTGACACCGCTAGCGGTCGGCGCCCTGCTGCTTGCCCTCTCCACTGGCAGTCTCGCCGCGGCCTGGCACGACACGGACAAGATGTTCGACAAGGCGGCGCGCCCGGCAACGACGGCCCGCCCGTAGCCGACCGCCCCGGCGCTCGGTGACCGCACGCGCGCTCGATAGCCTCGCCGTGACATGGCCACGGAACCAGACGGAGGGGGAACTCGGATGCACGACGGTAAGGATCGGGACCACCTGCCCTCTGGGCCAGGTGATCGGCCTGCACCCGAGCAGCAGCGTGCGCAGCGGGTCACCGGCAGAGCGGCCGCCCCTCCTCGTGAGGCGCTGCGGCCTGACCGCTCGGCACCGGGCACCGGAGACCCGCGCCCGGGTCCCGGGTGGGAGACGACGGCGATCGCGCTGATCACGGCTCTGATCGTCCTCATGGCGGCGATTCCACTGATCAGCTCGGTCCTGGGCCGGCCGGCGCACCGTCATGGACCGGCGCAGCGTGTGCACATCCTGCGCCAGTGCTGCGGCAATCAGGGCCGTTGCCGGACGGCTCGCCGACGTCGGCACGTCTGCCCTCCCGCCTGGCGCCGACACGGCACACCCCACTGAGACTCGCCGCCTCGTCTTCGGGTTGCTACTGCCGGACCTTGGCCCGGGTGCCAGCCCCGGGTCCTTCCACCACCTCCTGGTGACCTGCACGGCGTTGACCGATCGGTACGACCATCTACGCCGTGCCCTCGAAGGCGTCAACGAGGTTCTGCCCAACAAGCGCCGCCCGCGCTCGAACGGCCGCCCCGGGTATCGCCGTCTTCCTTCGAAGTGGCCCCGCCGCATTCATCTCTGGTGCGTCACGATGCTTGTCGGGAGTGGAAGTTCGCTCCGGACCCCCGTCGGCTGCAGACGGGGCGGGCGCCCCGCCGCACCGGCCACGATCTTCTGCAACAGGCTGTAGGCGAGGATCGGCAGCAGTACCTCGGGGCGGTGGGCGAACCAGCCGGCCGCGAGTACCGCTGCCGCACTGCTGTTGTTCATCCCGGTGGCGAAGGTCAGGGAGATCCCGTCAGGCCGGTCACACCCGGTCCATCGGGAGAGCCACCGACCGCTGCAGAACGTGAGGCCGCACACCGCGCCGGCGATGCCGAGCACCGCCACCATCAGGTCGGGATCCGGATGGGCGACCACCTGTCCCAAGGCGCCGGCGGCATTGGTGTAGCAGAGCAGCAGGATGTTCACCAGGTTGACGGCCTTGACGGCGGGCAGCGCGCGGCGGATGCGCTCCTCACCGAGCACGGCGCGCACGGCGATGCCCGTCAGGCACGGCAGGACCACCGACAGCAGCGCGAAGATCCCCGCCCCGGTGCGGGCGACGGTGTCGACGGTGGTCGTGTCGTCCAGGACACCGGCGCCGTGGGGACCGACCAGTCGGCCTGCCACGTCCAGGCCGAGGGGGACGGTGAGCGGGCTGAGCAGCGTGGAGCCGATCACCATAGCGACGACCAGGGGGACGTTGCCGCCCGCGTTCTGCCCCCAGGACGCGGCGCCACCGGCGATAGGCATCGCCAGCACCAGCAGGAGTCCCACCACCAGCCCCTCCGCCTCCGCAGGGTCGGGCCAGGTCCGCAGGCAAAGCCCGACAACGGGCAGGAGGAGCAGGGGCAGCAGGGCGTTCGCCGTGATGCCGAGGATCAGACGCAGGGGTCGCAAGGCCACGACGCGCAGCTCGGGGATCCGCACCCCCAGGCCGGCGTTGAACAGCATCACCGCCAGCAGCGCCATCGGCAGCGTCATCACGGCCGAGCTCGCCGGGACCCGCAGCACCAGCTCGCGAAGAGCTTCGCCGGGGGCGGGGAAAGCGCCCGCCAGCGCGTAGCAGACCAGCATCAGTCCCAGCAGCCACCGTTGGGCCACCGCGATCATCTTCATCACGCAGAGCAGCCTATCCGCCACTCATTGTTTCCGTTTGTTACCCGCGATGGCTTGGCCTCGCACCCGGCCATGCCCCTGCCGGTGCCGGAGCACCGCGGCGAGCGCGAGTACGGCGGCGGTCTGGACGGCGCCGGGGCGGAAAAGGCACAGCGGCCTCCGAGCAAGTCGACCGGCACCCTTTCATGGCCACCCGAAGGCCCTCAAGGCCCCGCCGGGACGCCCCTGGGACCGCGCGCCCCGGCGTCGGCCGGCTACCGCTCGGGGGGTCCGGGCGGAGCTGGCGCCCCGAGGCACTCGTTCACCCGGCGCCTTGCCCGCGGCCGCGCCGGACGCCGTGGTCGCGAAGCGGGCCGACCTCCCAGCCGCTGGTGGCGCAGTGTTCGAGGAGGTGGGGCATGGCGCCGAGCGTTGACTGCCAGGCAGCGGGGGCGGAGGTGGAGCCGGAGTCGTGCAGCAGGATCGTGCCGCCGCCGTGCAGGTCGGCCGTGACCGCATGGTGGATCGATTCGGGCGTGGTGCGGATGGTCCAGTCCTCGCCCCGGCTGGTCCACAGCACGGGAGTGAGGCCGAGCCGTCGAGCCGCGAGGTGGCCGCCGACGGTCATGACGCCGCTCGGGGGACGGAACCAGCGCGGCGCGGTGCCGGTCAGGTCGACGATGGCGTCGCGGGTGCGGCGCAGGTCCCGGTGGGTGGCACGGGGGCCGCGCAACAGCCGCGGACGGTGACCCCAGCCGCGGACGGCGATCTCGTGGCCGGCGTCGGCGATCTCCCGAACCAGAGCGGGAGCCCTTTCCGTCATGGAGCCCAGCAGGAAGAACGTGGCGCACACATCGTATTTCTGGAGCAACGTCAGGAAGTACGGCGTGGAGACGGGATCAGGGCCGCCGTCGAAGGTGAGGGCGACGTGGTCGGGACGGCCCGACCCGGCAAGACGGGGCATCAGCCGGTTGCGCAGCGGCCCGTACTTGGAGACGACCGGAGCCGCGTGCGTGGCGGTGACGGCGGCAGCAACCGTAGCGCCGACACCCAGAATCGCTCGGGGATACATGAGACGACCTCAGGAAGGCGTGGTAAGCGCGCCAAGGCGCGGCAGCCGAGGAGCGATGAGCGATTCCGCGGTCATCGAGCGAAGTCCTCCGCCGCCCCCGCTCCAGGCATAGCGATGGTGGGGCCAGCGTTCGATCGCCAGGAATTCTACAGCTTGTAGTAGGTCGTCGTCCACAGGCTGCCTGCCACCAGTCGGACCACCACCCCCAAGCGTCGACCCCGCACCGCGCCCCGGATCAACAATCCGATCGACGGCCTGCGGGCCAGCCAACTCCGCGAGCCGCACATGGATCGGTTCAGCGCAGTCAGACGCGACACAGCCACCCCTCCGCCCAGAGCCGAGACGGAGGCACCAATAGTTCAGATTTGCAGCATATGACCCTCTTTAGATTAGCCCGCCCCAAGATTCCCCGACATACCAGCTTTCGCTCGTGACGATGTGTAGTCGACCAGCCGAGCAGAAGAGCAACCAGCGGCAGCGTCACACCCACGCCGAACCCGTCGATCGCCTCTATCGAATTTTCGCCAAACTGTCAATATGGACGACTCGCCTGCCATTCGTCCAACCTCAAGATCTCAACCTCAGGCTGGTTACGCGCAGTAGCGAAATCCGGCGCTTGTCGCCACCTCTGCCGACGCCCAGGTACCTGAACGAGCCCAACCACTCCTCGGCGCACCCAGGTGCGGGCCCTCACCACAAGCCGCAGGTCAGGGGCCTGATTCGACGTTGGTGATCGCATGGTGGTCGCAGACAACCCTCCGGGCAGCTGTACCGCTAGCCTCCGCGAGCCGATCAAGAACCAAGGGCTGCTGGAGGAACAAGAAATGCGCAAGTCAGGACGGCCGGGCCGGGTCTACCGCCGCTGCGGATGCCGGGACGCGACCCGGCGCCAGCTCGGCGCAGCGTGCCCGCGCCTGGCCGAAGCAGAACACGGTACGTGGACGTTCGCCGTCGACGTGCCTTCCCTCAGCGGCCGTCGGCGCACCGTTCGTCGCGGCGGCTTCGAGGAGGCGTTCGCGGCCGAGACGGCACTGCGGCGCTTCCTCGAAGGCCGGCGGCTGGGGTTCGACGCCGACCCGCACGAGACGGTGGCCGCCTACCTCACCAAGTGGCTCAAGGGCATGGAGTTCCTGCTCAAGCCCACCACCTACGCCCGCTACCGCACCTACGTGCTCTGCGAGTTGATACCCGTCTTCGGCAAGCTGCGCCTGGAGGAGCTCGCCCACGACCACATCGCCGCCTACACACACGAGCAACTCGACGCCGGCCGCGGACGCCAGGCCGTCTACCACTGCCTCGCGACCCTCTCCAGCGCCCTGGGCTCGGCCGTGCGCACCCACCGCCTGCCTTTCAACGCCGCCCAGCCGCTGCCCATGCGCAGGCCCCGCCCCGATGAGCGCGTGCCCTGGACCGCGGAGCAGGCTGTCGCCTTTCTCTCCCACTGTCGGAATGTCGACCCCGCCTTCGCCGACGTCTTCGAAGTCATCATCGGCACCGGCCTGCGCAAGGGCGAGGCTCTCGGCCTCCAGCGCCCGTGCGTGCGGCTCGACGACCGCGTCATGTACATCCGCCACACCCTGTCCGCGGTCGACAACCACGAACTCGTCCTGACCGCACCGAAGACCAGGAAGAGCCGCAACTGGGTGCCCCTGTCGGAACGCGTCGCCGCCGCCCTCCAGCGCGCGATGGACCGCAGCACCGCCACCATCAACGGGCACGTCTTCCAGGGCCCCGACGGCAAGCCCCTCCACCCGGCCGCAGTCCGCCGACGCTTCCACGAACTGCGCGAACAGGCCGCACTGCCCCACGTCACCATCCACGACCTGCGCCACCTCGCCGCCACCCTCGCCCTGGAGGGCAACGTCTCCATGGCCGTCATCTCCAAGACCCTGCGGCACTCCACGCTGTCGACCACCGCGAACATCTACAGCCACCTGACCTGGGACGTCGCCAGGGCCGCCGTGAACACCATCGAGGCCAGGCTCCACCTCGTCGAAGCCCGCACCCGGCACGACCCGGACGCCCCCGCCCACGACGTCGGCCTGCCGAACCCACTGTTCAGCCACGCGGCCTGACGGCCCCACCGCTGAAGCCGGCTCGGCGCTCCCAGCCGCGCCGGCCACCAGGACCGACAAGCAACCGGGATTCCCGGCTCACAGCTGACACCCGATAAACGTGCGGACCGTCGAAGCAGATGACGCCGCAGGTTCTGTCGGCATGCCCATTTCCCGCGAATCCGGGCCCGTTTCCGCGCCGAAGAGGCAACTAGTCCGCGATCGACGGCACGCGGATTCCCGGATGAATGAACAAATGCCCCGTCACGGCCAGGTCGGAGGGGCTCAGCCTGCGGAAACACGCTCAGCAAGGCGATGTGAACGAGCGTTCACGACCACCTCGCGACCACCAAAGGAAAAGGCCGTTCCTATCAGTTCGATAAGAACGGCCTCCGACCTGCAGAAATGCCGGTCGGGACGACAGGATTTGAACCTGCGACCCCTTGACCCCCAGTCAAGTGCGCTACCAAGCTGCGCCACGTCCCGTGGTCTCGGTGCCTTGCGGTGGGGCCTGGGGGGCCTTGCCGGTTTGGCTTCTCGACCTTGTCTCCGGTGTCCCGGCGACGTGGAAAACAATACAGCACGTCGGGGGGTGCTCGCTGCCAGGTTTCGGGGGTGGGGTGGGTGGGTGGGTCAGGGGGTGGGGTGGCGGGCGTCGTAGGTGAGGAAGGCGGGGCGGCGGGCGGCGAGGAGGAGGACGCACGCGACGCAGGCGAGGCCGCCGGTGATGACGGAGGTGGCGGGGTTGCTGAGGGCGGCGACGGTGCCGGACTCGAAGTCGCCGAGGCGGGGGCCGCCGGCCACGACGACGATGAAGACGCCCTGGAGGCGGCCGCGCATCTGGTCGGGGGCGGCGACCTGCATCATCGTGCTGCGGAAGATCATGCTGACGGTGTCTGCGCAGCCGGCCACGGCGAGGAAGAGGAGGCCGAGCCAGAGGTTGTGGAGGGCGCCGAAGGCGGCGATGGCGAGGCCCCAGGCGGAGACGGCGGCGAGGATCGCGGCGCCCTGGCGGTGGACCCGGTTGACCCAGCCGGAGAAGAGCGCGCCGATCAGGGCGCCGACGGCCGGGGCGGAGACGAGGAGGCCGACGGTGCGGGCGTCGCCGGCGTAGAAGGTGGCGGCGATCGCCGGGAAGAGGGCACGCGGCATACCGAAGATCATCGCGGCCAGGTCGGCGAGGAAGCTGGTGCGCAGGTTGGGCTGCTCGCGCAGGAAGCGCAAGCCGTCGAGGACGGAGGCGCGGCCCTTGCGCGGGCCCTGTGGCCGCATGGCGGGCAGGCGCCACATGGCGTAGAGGGTTCCGGTGAAGGCGACGGTGTCGACGAGGTAGGCGGCCTGGGCGCCGAAGGCGCCGATCAGGACGCCACCGAGCATCGGGCCGACGGTCAGACCGAGGTTCATGCTGACGGTGCTCAGGGCGTTCGCCGCCGGAAGCTGGTGGACGGGGACCAGCCGGGGGACCATCGCGGAGCGGGCGGGCGAGCTGAGCGCGAAGAAGCTCGCCTGGACGGCGACGGCGGCGTAGAGGACGGCCACCAGGCCGAGCCCGGCGAAGGCCTGCACTGCGAGCAGGGCGGAGACACCGGCCAGGCCCGCCGAGCCGGTCAGGCCGAGCTTGCGCCGGTCGACGGTGTCGGCGATCGCGCCGCCGTACAGACCGAAGACGACCAACGGGACGAGCGAGAAGAGGCCCACCAGGCCGGTCGCGAAGGCGGAGCCGGTCAGGTCGTAGACCTGGACGGAGACGGCCACGGAGGTCATCTGCTGGCCTATGGAGGAGACTGCCTGGCCGGTCCAGACCCGCCGGTAGTCGGGGTGCTCGCGCAGCGGGCTGAGGTCGGCGAAGGCCCGCCGGTACCAGGGGGCGGGCGCCGGGGAGGAGGAAGCGGAGACAGCGGGAGCGGGGCCGGGCACGGCAGGAGCGGGGCCGGGGGCGGACACGGCGGGGGCGTCGGTCGGGGCATCAGGGGGTTGGTTGGTCGTCACAACGGTCCATGGTTGTCCCGCCCCCCGCCGCGCCCGACACCGGGGCCCCCGCCCGCACCACCGCACCGCACCACCGCACCGCACCGCCGCCCCGCACCGCACCGCCGACCCGCCCGACCCACCGCCCGCACGCCCACCCGACCGCCCACCCCCAGGCCTACCGGCTGAGCACCTGCTTCTCCCCCGCCTCCACCGCGAAGTCCAACCGGTTGCCCGGCGGCGGGAACGGGCAGATGAAGTGGTCCGCGAAGGCGCAGGGCGGCAGGTAGGCCCGGTTGAGGTCCAGGACGGTCCGGCCCTCCGCGTCGGGCGCCGGCAGGGTGATGAAGCGGAAGCGGTAGGTGTCGACGCCGCTGGTGGCGTCGGCGATGACGCCGGTGAGGTGCGGGCCGGAGCGGCCGACGGTCAGGGTGCGGTGCTCGCCGGCGACCGTGAACTCGATCCGCCCGGTGACGGCCAGCGGCCGGTCCTTGCCGTCGGCGTTCGGGACGACCACCGACTGCTCCCCCTCCTCGAAGGGGGTGTAGACGGCGGGCACGGCCCACTCCGGCGAGTAGGGGTAGGCCGAGATGCCGGCGAAGCCGGTCCGGCTGGGCGAGGACGGGTCGAAGACCCGGAGGGCGAGTTCGCCCTCCCGCTCGATCGGGACGAGCAGCAGATCGCCCAGCCTGGCGGTGTCGGCGGCCGGATCGGTGTCCGGGCGCAGCAGCACCTCGCCGTCGACCGGCCCGTCCGCGCCCTCGACGGTGATGCCGTCGGCCGCCGCGGCCCGGACCCGGACGCCCTCGGCGTCGGCCCACCAGTGCCCGGGCAGGCCCGGGACCTCGGTCGGCTCGGGAACCAGCCAGTGCGTGCCGGTGAGTGCGAGCTGGCCGTGCGGCGCGCTCACCGACGCCGCTCGCCCGTCGCTCCAGTGCTTCCAGTCCTCCGCGGCCGTCGCCGTCATCGGTCAACCCTCCCGGTTCGGTCCGCGGACGGCCCGTCGTTCGGGCCGCCCGTATCGGTCATCCTGCACAACACCGCGCGCCGGTACGGAGCATTCCCCGCACCCGGCACGCCGCCGCACCCGTGAGAAGACTGCAAGGGACGGCAATGCCGCGGCAGCAGAAGGTAGACGTCAGTCCCTCAGCCGCCGGAACAGCCCTTCCTGCACCACAGACACCACCAGCTGCCCGTGCCGGTCGTACAGCTGCCCGCGGGCCAGGCCGCGCGCGCCGTGGGCGATCGGGGACTCCTGCTGGTAGAGCAGCCAGTCGTCGGTCCGGAACGGCCGGTGGAACCACATCGCGTGGTCCAGCGAGGCCATGTCGAAGTGCCGGGTGCCCCAGAGCGGCTCCACCGGGGCGCGAACGGCGTCCAGCAGCGTCATGTCGCTGGCGTAGGTGAGGGCGCAGACGTGTATCAGCGGGTCGTCCGGCAGCGGGCCGTTGGTGCGCAGCCACACGCCGCTGCGCGCCTCGACGCCGACCAGGTCCTCCTTGTTCCAGCGCAGCCGCTCGACGTAGCGGATGTCGAAGGGCTGACGGCGGCTGATGAACGGGGGCAGCTCGCCGAGCCGGGAGCCGACCTCGTCCAGGGCGCTGGGCAGTTCCTCGGGCGCCGGGACGTCCGGCATCGGGTACTGGTGCTCGATGCTGCCCTCCTCCGGTCTGTGGAAGTCGGCGGTGAGCGAGAAGATCGACCGGCCGCCCTGGATGGCGAGCACCCGGCGGGTGCTGAAGGAACGGCCGTCACGGATCCGGTCGACCTGGTAGACGATCGGCACCCCGGGTACCCCGGGCCGCAGGAAGTACGCGTGCAGCGAGTGAACGGGGCGCGCGTCGTCGATCGTGCGCCCTGCCGCGACCAGCGCCTGCCCGGCGACTTGGCCGCCGAACGTGCGTTGCAGTGCCTCCTCGGGGCTGCGCCCGCGGAAGATGTTCAGTTCGATCTGCTCCAGGTCGAGCAGATCGACGAGGTCGTCGACGGGGGTACCCATGCGCGCGCTCCCTCTCGTGTGTCGATCGATGCCGATTCGAGTCCTCCAGCTCACTCGAATGCTCCGGCGACAATTCTCCGGCGCCCCAGGACATTCCCGCTCACCGACCCCGGGCGCCCGATTCACTCGAACGAGTAGACGAATGGCGAGTTACGAGTAGCGAGTAGCGAGTAACGAGCGAACGGATCAGGAGCGCAGAACGGGATCACCGGCCGCCACGCTCCAGCCCCGACTGCCGCACCGTGATGTTGAGCCGCCCGACCAGCCCCGACCCCGAGCCGTCCGCACCCGGATCCCCCGGCAGCGTCCGCACCACCCCGTGGTACGCGAACCGGGCCGGCCCGCCGAACACCAGCAGGTCCCCGCTGCGCAGCTCCAGGTCGGTCCACGGCCGGTTCCTGGTCTCGGTGTTCCCGAGCCGGAAGACGCAGGCGTCGCCCAGCGAGAGCGAGACGACCGGCGCGTCCACCCGCTCGTCCCGGTCCTGGTGCAGGCCCATCTTGGCGCCGTGCGGGTAGTGGTTGACGATCGCGATGTCCGGTTCGTACGAGGCCGCGCCCGCGACCTCCCCGACCCGCTCCCCGTACGCCTCCGCCACCGCCCGCCGGGCGAGCTCCCCGAGCAGGGGCGGGAACGGCTTGACGGGCGTGCCGTCCTCGGCGGTCCGCGCGTAGCCGTAGGGGTACCAGTGCCAGCCCAGACTCACCATCCGCACCGACATCACGCCGCCGGTGGGCATCCGCACGCTGTGCAGCCCGGCCGGCGGGCGGGCCCACTCCCGGCAGGCGTCGACCAGCCGCAGCTGCGCGGCCCGGTCCAGCCAGTCGGGCAGCAGGACGACCCCGGGAGCGGGCTCGGACCGCACCCGGGCGTCGGACCCTTCCCGGCCGTCGGCCGGCACCCGGCCCGCGGACCGCGCCCGACCGGCGGACCCACCGCGGCGCTCCCCGGGCAGGTCGTCGAACAGCTCGCCCTGGATCACCCCACCATCCTCCCGCACCGCCCCCACCACCGGTCCAGCCGTCGGCCCCTCGAGCGCCCGGAAGCCCCTGCTACCCCGCACCGGGCCCGATCATCCCCAGCTCCCGCGCGCAGGACGGCCACGCCTCCCACCCCTGCTGCCGCAGGATCTCCTCCCCGACCGTGGTCTGTTCCCGCCGGCCGGTGTGGTCGGGCCGGTCGGCGAAGCGCAGGCCGCCGGACTCCGCCCAGGTGGCCGGCCGGATCTGCAAACCGCCGTAGTAGCCGTTGCCCGTGTCGGCCCGCCAGTCGCCGCCGCTCTCGCAGTCGGCGAGCTCGTCCCAGATCATGTCCGCGACCCGCGCCGCCGCGCCGGCCCGTACACCGCCCGGGACCACGGCCATCACCACCGCCACGGCGGCAGCCACCCGAAGTAAGGCCCGGACTGTCCGTTCATCACACGAATGCGGCACGGCAGCCGACCCTAGGGACCCCGGACACCACCCCGCACCGACACGCCGGAAACGCCGACGGCCGCTCCCCCGCGTGGCGGAGGAACGGCCGTGACGACCGGGCGGCGACGACCCGACAAGCGGTCAACTCATCGAAGCCCAGCAAGACGCAGCAAACCTGGCAAAGCCCCGGCGAAGCTCAAGAACTCAGCAGCTCAGGAGCCCAGCAGCCCAGCAGCTCAGCAGCCCACGGACTCAGAGGCTCAGATGCTCAGGGTCTGACCCGGCAGGATCAGGTCGGGGTTGCCACCGATGACCTTGGCGTTGTTCTTGTACAGGTCGTGCCAGTCCAGGCCCTGCGCGGCGGCGATGGCGCTCAGGGTGTCACCGGACTTGACGGTGTAGTTGCCCTTGGCCGGCTTGGCGTCGTTGGAGCCGGTCCAGGACTTGGCGCCGTTCCAGGACTTGGCGGCGTCCTTCTTCGACGAGGCGTCGGACTTCGGCGCGGCGTCAGCCTTCGGCGCAGCGGTCTTCGGCGCGGCATCAGCCTTCGGGGCGGCGGCCTTGGGGGCGGCCGCGGCCTTCGGGGTGGCGGTCTTCGGCGCGGGGGTCTGCGCCGGCTTGGCGGCGGTGGAGCCGGCCGAGGTGTCGACGGCAGCCGGGGCGCCGCCCTTGGTCAGGCCCGCCTTGACGGAGCAGACCGGCCAGGCGCCCGGGCCCTGCGAGGCGAGGACCTTCTCGGCGACGGCGATCTGCTGCGCCTTGGTGGCCTGGTTGGCCTGCGCGGCGTAGGCGGTACCGCCATAGGCGGCCCAGGTGCTGGAGGTGAACTGCAGACCGCCGTAGAAACCGTTGCCGGTGCTGATGGCCCAGTTGCCGCCGCTCTCGCACTGGGCGACGGCGTCCCAGGTGGAGACGGGGGCGGCGGAGGCCGAGGTGGCCGTGACGAGGCCGGCCACCGGGAGGGCCGCGACAGCGGCGCCCGCCACGACGGCCATCCGAACGCGGTTGCGCTTGGTGGCGGCGGTGGTGGTGGCAGCGGCGTTCTCGTTACGGAAGGTCATGAGGTTCCTCTCGACAGCCCCGGGCGGGCATGCGGAACCAGACCCTGGGGAGGGCCGAGTTCGCTTGCCGCGTCCGTCGGACGGCCGTGCACGTGTCGGACGTGCCGCTGCCGCCCCGGCCACCCAGCCGCTCGCCGGCACGATCCGTTCGAGCGATCGCGTCGGCGGGCACCTGCCACGCCTGGCCGGAGCCGGGGGGCGGTGCGTCGGGGGTGAGCCCGGGTGGCGCTCGTTGCGCCGCCAAAGAAGCTACGAGCCGGTCGGTGGGGAAACCAAAACACCACCGGTCTGCCCAGGTCAGCGAAGGGTTACCGGCGGTAATAGCCGTGGATTCATGCCCGAATTGTCCGTTTTAGCCATCGATTCCTAGATCAAACATCGAGGCGGCGTGACCCACCTCACCGTTTCATTCCGGCAGTCCTGTCACCGACATCGACAGATTGCGACCACGAGAACACGCGGCGCGGTCGGATCCGGGGCAATTCCCGTCACCCTCGCCGGGCACCCGTGACGCCTGACACAAGGGCCCGTTGGGCATGGCGACCTCCCCGAGTCCGCCCCCATGACCCCATCCGCACCCATCCGAGGAGACACCTGTGCCGCGCATGCTCGACGTCAGCGACGAGGTCCGGTCCGAGATCGGCGACGACGAGGCCGACCGCCTGCTCGGCGGCGACCGCGCCCCCGACAGCTACGAATGCACCTCCTGCCGCACCCCCGGCGACACCCACGCGGAGGCCACCAGCACCGTGCTGTTCGTCGGCGACGAGACCGCCGTCCTGGCCTTCGCCCACGCCCGCTGCATCCCGTCCCAGGTGGTACCGGTGGCCGAGGAGCAACTGGTCGGCGCCGTCCGCAGCATCAACCAGTCCCAGCCCGCGGCCCCGGACCTCGCCGTCCCCGCCCCGAACTTCACCATCCCCGCACCCACCGCCCCCACCACCCCCGCCGGGCCCCCGGCCCAGCCGACCGCCCCCGGCCAGGCCGCCATCCTCGGCATCACCTGCGGCCTCGTGCTGCACGGCAAGGTCGGCCACGCCTCCCTCGTGGTCGAGCCCACCGGCCCGGTCGGTCGCCCCGGCAGCACCTCCGGCGAGGACGAGTTCCTCGACCTGCTCCAGGACGCGGGCTTCCAGCCGGTCGCCGACCTCGACGAGACCCCGGGCCAGCTGCCCGGCTGGTCGGTCCTGGTCGCCATGGGCAAGCTCCACGCGATCCTTCAGCCCGCCGCGGCCGGCGGCAGCACCGGCTGGTGGCAGGCGCACCAGCCGCTCCAGGTCACCGACGCCTGGCGGATGGCGGCCAGCCAGCTCTCCGAGGTGACCATGTACGCCGTCCCGGCCGGCATGGTCGGCCGCCAGCCCCGCGAGGACCTGCTGCGCCAGGCGCTGGAGCGGGCGGTGGCGCTGGGCCAGGTGGTCGCCGCCTCCCTCCCGCTGGCCGGCACCTGATCCTGCGCCCCGACGCTTCGGACGGGTGGCCGCAGCACCACCCGGCAGCGGCCACCCGTCCGAAGCCCGTCACCCGTCGGACGCCCGCCACCCGTCCGCCCTTGCCCCGTCCCCGCGCCGACCTCCCGTCCCCGCGCCGACCTCCCGTCCCCGCCCCGTCCCGTGCGCCGAACGCCCCCGCATCCCCGCCGCCTCTCACTCGTTGGCCCCTACGTGTACAGCTACGACGTCTCCGCATCCGCCGGACGGTCGGCCACCGCCCCCCGCTCGATCCCGGGCATGCGCCCGTCGTACGACGCGGAGCACCCGCACTCGACGACCCCGATCTACGACGAGCTGTACTCCGAGTACCGACGGCTGTTCCGCGCCCTGCCCGGCGACCGCTCGGGCGAGGAGGACCTGAGGTTCACCGGCTTCGCGATCCGCGACGGCTACCCGCTGCTCGGCGAGCAGCGCCCGTACCCACCCGCGCAACACCAGGTCTTCCACACCTACGCGGGCCAGCCGTCCGGCCTCCCCCAGTTCATGCCGACGCAGCCGCAGCACTCGCACGCCCAAGGTCACGCCCACAGCCACACCCACAGTCACGCCCAAAGCCACACCCAGAACCACGCCTCGAACCACACCCAGTCCCACCCGTACCCCCCACCCCACAGCCACGGCCACGCCCACTCGGAGCCCGTCGCGGCCGCTGCCACCGCCGCCACCAGCGACGGCCACGGCCAGGCCGTGCCCCCCTCCCCCCAGTTCACCAACGGCCAGGGCTGGGTCGCCGCCGGCTACCTCGGCGCGGTCCCGCACGCGGTACCCGCCCCGCCGGCCCCGTCCCCGGTGCTGGGCACGGTCACCGGCCTGGCCACCGCCCCGCCCCCCACCGGCGGCCGCCACCGCCAGATGCTCTCCCTCCCCCCGGGCCGCGTCGGCGACCACCACTGATCGCCGGCCACGCACCAGCACCAGCACCAGCGCCGCCACCCCACCCCGCCTCGCCCCCACGAGAAGCAGCGCAAACGGCCGAGGGCCCCGCCACCACCGGTGACGGAGCCCTCGAACCCGTACTGCCTACGACCAACTACCCACTACTACCTGCTACTTCTTCTTCCGCTTCTCCCGAACCCGCACCGAGATCGAGATCGGCGTCCCCACGAAGCCGAACTCCTCGCGCAGTCGGCGCTCGATGAAGCGTCGGTAGCCCGCCTCCAGGAAGCCCGAGGCGAACAGCACGAAGCGCGGCGGACGGACGCCCGCCTGGGTGCCGAACAGGACGCGCGGCTGCTTGCCGCCGCGGATCGGGTGCGGGTGGGCGGCGACCAGCTCACCGAGGAAGGCGTTCAGGCGCGCGGTCGGGATGCGGGTCTCCCAGCCCTCCAGCGCGGTCTCGATCGCCGGGACGAGCTTCTCCATGTGCCGGCCGGTCTTGGCCGAGACGTTGACGCGCGGGGCCCACTGCACCTGGACGAGGTCGCGCTCGATCTCGCGCTCCAGGTAGAAGCGGCGCTCCTCGTCGAGCTGGTCCCACTTGTTGTAGGCGACGACGACGGCGCGCCCGGCCTCGACGGCCATCGAGATGATCCGGGTGTCCTGCTCGGCGAGGGTCTCGCTGGCGTCGATCAGGACGACCGCGACCTCGGCCTTCTCCAGCGCGGCGGAGGTGCGCAGCGAGGCGTAGAAGTCGGCGCCGGCGGTCAGGTGGACCCGGCGGCGGATGCCTGCGGTGTCCACGAACTTCCAGGTCTTGCCGCCGAGTTCGATCATCTCGTCGACCGGGTCGCGGGTGGTGCCGGCCAGCTCGTTGACGACGACGCGCTCCTCGCCGGCGACCTTGTTCAGCAGGCTGGACTTGCCGACGTTGGGCCGACCGATCAGCGCGATCCGGCGCGGGCCGCCGGGGGCGGCGTCGCCGAAGGTCTGCGGCGGGGCCTCGGGCAGCGCGTCCATGACGGCGTCGAGAAGGTCGCCGGAACCGCGGCCGTGCAGGGCGGAGACCGGGTAGGGCTCGCCCAGGCCCAGCGACCACAGGTAGGCGGCCTCGGCCTCGGTGGAGGGGCCGTCGACCTTGTTGGCGCACAGGACGGTCGGCTTGCCCGCCCGACGGATGATCTTGATCAGGGCCTCGTCGGTGTCGGTGGCGCCGACCTTGGCGTCCACCACGAACAGCACCGCGTCGGCCTGCTCGATGCCCAACTCGGCCTGGGCGGCGACCATGGCGTCGATGCCGAGGACGTCGATCTCCCAGCCGCCGGTGTCGACCACCTTGAAGCGGCGGCCGTTCCAGCTGGCCTCGTAGGTGACCCGGTCGCGGGTGACGCCCGGCTTGTCCTCGACGACGGCCTCACGGCGGCCGATGATGCGGTTCACCAGGGTCGACTTGCCGACGTTCGGGCGGCCGACGACGGCCAGCACCGGCAGCCGGACGTGCTCGACGCCGTCCACGCCGTCGAAGCCGTCGAGGTCGAAGCCCTCTTCGGCCGCGAGGGCCATGTACTCGGCGTAGTCGGCGGCGTCCAGGTCACCGGGCCCGGTGGCGGAGTGCTCTACGGTCATGTTCGTCTGTTCCGTTTCCCGGCCCGGCCCTTCCCAGGGGCGTGCCGTGCGTACCTGCCCCGCTGGGGCAGCGCGATGGTTTCTTCCCGCGGCGCCTTGACGGCCCACGGTTCGTTCGATAACTCAGATGGTCATGGTCAGACCGATCAGTTGATCAGTTGATCGACCAATGGGCCAATCGACCGGTCAGACCGATCAGCCAGTCCCGCCGGTCAGCCGGTCACGCCGGTCAGCCGGTCACGCCGGTCACGCCGGTCAGACCGACGACAGTCCGGCCCGCTCCTCCACCAGCGCGGTGATCCGCTCGATCACCTGCTCCAGGGTGAGCTCACTGGTGTCCACCAGCACCGCGTCCACGGCCTGGGCCAGCGGCGCCGTCTCCCGCGAGGAGTCGGCGGCGTCGCGTCGGGCGAGGTCGGCGGCCATCGCGGTGATGGTCGACTCGTCGACACCCTTGGCGCGCAGCTCGGCCGCCCGGCGCTCGGCCCGGGCCGCCTCGGAGGCGGTCAGGAACACCTTGACGGTGGCCTGCGGGAACACCACGGTCCCCATGTCCCGGCCCTCGGCGACGATGCCGCGCTCGGCGACCTCGGCGCAGCCGCGCTGCAGCTCCACCAGCCGGGCCCGCACCGCCGGCACCGCGGAGACGGCACTGACCTGCGCCGTCACCTCGGGGCCCCGGATCGGGCCGGAGACGTCCTGGCCGTCGACGGTGATCGTCGGCCCGTCGGCGTCCGTACCGGACACGATGACGGGCTTGCCGCAGGCGACGGCCACCGCCTCCGGGTCGTCGACGTCCACGTCATTGGCCAGCATCCACCAGGTCATCGCCCGGTACATGGCGCCGGTGTCCAGGAAGCTCAGGCCCAGCCGGGCGGCGACCGCCCGCGAGACGGTCGACTTGCCGGAGCCGGAGGGTCCGTCGATGGCGACGACGACCGGGGCGTGCGCTCGGTCGGCAGTGTCCACGGGGGCGAACCTCTCTCTGAGCATGCTGAGGCATGGAAGCCGACGCCTTCGCGGGCGAGCGGCCGGGGATTGTCTCCCTCAAGGTTAATGGACCGGCGCCGGACCCCGCCCCGGCCGGGTCACCACCCCCTCCACACCCGTCCCGGGCCCGCCGCCGTACCGATTCACCACCCCATCCCCGGCAGGACGTCCGCCAGCTCGGGCCCGGGCCCGGGCTCGCAGCCGACGACGCCGTCGCGCGGGTTCAGGATCCCGACGTACCACGGGCCGTCGGCGTCGAGCCGTGTGACGCAGCCCATCCCGAAGCGGATCAGGGCGATCGGCCGCCCCAGTTCCGCCCCGTTCAAGCCGTCCACGGCAAGGATCCCGTCCGTGCCGAGCAGCCGGGCGCCCGCCGACCCGCTCACCTCCCGCACCCGCTCGATCGTCCACCCCTCCGGCAGCTGGGCCGCCGCCAGCGCCGCCTGCTCGGCGGCCGGGTCCACCGGCTGCCGCTCCACCTCCAGCACCGCGTTCCCGAGCCGGGGCCGTACGTACTCGCCGTCCCGTTCGATCCCGAGCACCCCGCCGAGGAAGGCCATCGACCGTACCCCGCCCGGTGTCTCCCACTGGAAGGGCATCTTGGAGACGTGCGACGGGAACGCGTTCTCGGTGAACCGCGCCCGCCCGTCCCGCCAGCGGAAGTCCGTCCGCGGCTCCGGCCCGGAGAGCTTCTGGGTGTGGGCGAAGAAGGCGGTGATCCAGCCGGAGACGAAGTCCCCGCCGGACTCCGACTCCCGCTTGTACAGCGAGCGCCAGAACTCCTGGTCCACCGGCCCGCCGGCCGCCGTGGCCGCGATCTCCGCCAGCACCGGCCGCAGCCCGGCGAACCACGGGCCCAGCGGCTCGAACCACTCCGCCAGCTCGCCGACCCGCCGCGCCAGCAGCGCCCAGTCCTCGGCGGTGCCCTCCAGCCGGATCCTCGGGATGCCGCACAGCGTGACCCAGAGGAACTCGTAGTACGGGCTGACCGCGTCCATCAGCGCGACCAGCACCGAGGACACGTCGTCCGGCACCGTGGTCGAGAACGAGGGCCGGAACAGCTCCACCAGCTCCGGCCCGATCTCCTTCGCCAGCGGCTCCCGGACCAACCGGATCGACCGCGCCCAGTCCGCGTCGACGCTCAGCAGGCTGTCGTCCCTGACCTCGATGGTCCGCTTCGCACCGGGGGTGGCGCTGAACAGGCCCTCGTACCGCTCCGCGTCCAGTCGTACGTGCACCGCGACCTCGTGCACCACCGCGTACCAGAGCACGTCCGGCGACAGGCTGAGCGGCAGGTGCTCCGCGAAGGCGAGGTGCGCGGCACGCAGCAGCAGGCTCCAGGTCGGCTCCGCCTCCCCCGCCCGCGTCGCGTAGTGCTCCGGGGAGACCAGCAGCGTCCCCGTGCTGCGGTGCAGCAGCGCGAACTCCCCGCCGACCACCGCCGCCAGGAAACCGTCGTTCCCGACGACCTCCAGCTGCGCCGCGTCGCCCGGCGCCCGCCCGGCGCCGAGCGCAACCTCGATGATCACCGCACCTCCAGTACCGCGTGCCCCAGTCGGGGTCGCAGGAACTCCCCGTCCCGTTCGATCCCGAGCACCCCGCCGACGAAGATCATCGACCGCTCGACGCCCAGACGATCCCACACGAAAGGCACCGTGGACAGGTGCGAGGGGAAGTCGTTCACCGCGAAGGCGTCCCGGTGGTACGAGGTGCCGGCCGCCTCCCGCCAGTCGAAGGTCTGCCGCAGCCGGGGCCCGTCCGGGGACTGGGTGTGGGCGAAGAAGGCGGTGATCCAGCCGGTCACCAGCGGCCCGCCGGAGACCGACTCCCACTTGTACAGCGAGCGCCAGAAGCCCTCGTCGACCGGCCCGCCGGCCGCCGTGGCCGCGATCTCCGCCAGCACCGGCCGCAGCCCGGCGAACCACGGCGCCAGCCAGTCGAAGCGCTCCGCCAGCGCGGCCACCCGGGCCGCCAGCAGCTCCCAGTCCTCCGCCGTACCCTCCAACCGGACCCTCGGGATGCCGCAGCGGGTCTCCCAGCGGAAGTCGTAGTACGGGCTGACCACGTCCATCAGCGCGACCAGCACCGAGGACACGTCGTCCGGCACCGTGGTCGAGAACGAGGGCCGGAACAGCTCCACCAGCTCCTCCCCCAGCGCCGCCGCCAGCGGCTCCCGGACCAGCCGCACCGACCGCGCCCAGTCCGCTCCCGGGCTCGTACCGTCCGGCCCCGCCAGCGTGTCGTCCCGGACGACGAGCGCCCGCGACCGGTCCGCCGCGCCGAACAGCGCCCGGTAGCGCGGCGGGTACATCCGTACGTGCACCGCGACCTCGTGCACCACCGCGTACCAGAGCACGTCCGGCGACAGGCTGAGCGGCAGGTGCTCCGCGAAGGCCGCGTGGGCGGCGCGCAGCAGCAGGCTGCAGGTCGGCTCGGGCTCGACGGACTCCGGCTCGGCGAACTCCGGCGGCGTGGGCCGGGGCCGCTCCACCATCGCCGCCACGCTGCGGTGGTGGACGGCGAACTCCCCACCCACCACCGCCCGCAGGAACCGCTCGTTCCCGAGGTCCACCGGCTCCCCGGCGAACCTGTGCCGGGTGTCCCCCAGCGGCAACTCGATGATCACGCCCGCCCCCTCAGCAACTGGCCACCACCCGGACACCACCCGGCCCGCCACCCGACCGCCTCACCCCGACCCCGGCCACAGCCCCGGCCCCGGCCACGACCACGACCACGACCACCCGACGGGTGTCAGTCCCGAACGCTCCACCCGCTCGCGCGCAGCGTCGCCGTGAGCCGCTTGACGGCCATCGGCGCCACCGACAGTTGGACGAAGCCGACCTGCTGCCCGTCCGAGTGCTCGATCAGGACGTCCTCGATGTTCACCCCGGCCTCGCCGACCTCGCCGAACAGCCGGCCCAGCTCGCCCGGCTGGTCGCCGAGCACCACCGCGACGGTCTCGTAGCGGGTGGGCGGGGCGCCGTGCTTGCCGGGGATGCGGGCCTGCCCGGTGTTGCCGCGCCGCATCACCGCCTCGATGCCCTCTGCGCCGGTGCGGCGGGCGCCCTCCTCCCCGGCCGCCAGGGCGCGTAGCGCGCTGACGGTCTCGCCGAGATCGCCGGCGACCGCCTCCAGCACGTCGGCGACCGCGCCCGCGTTGGCGGACAGGATGTCGACCCACATCCCGGGGTTGGAGGCGGCGATCCGGGTCACGTCGCGCACGCCCTGGCCGGAGAGCCTTATGGCCGTCTCGTCGGCGTGCTCCAGCCGGGCCGCGACCAGCGAGGAGACCAGCTGCGGGGCGTGCGAGACCAGGGCCACCGCCCGGTCGTGCGCGTCCGCGTCCATCACGATCGGCACCGCGCCGCACAGCGCGACCAGCTCCAGCGCCGCGTTGAGGGTATCGGTGTCGGTGTCGGCGGTCGGGGTGAGCACCCAGGGACGGCCCTCGAACAGGTCGGCGCGGGCGGCCAGCGGCCCGGAGCGCTCGCGGCCGGCCATCGGGTGACTGCCGATGTAGTGAACGGTGTCCAGGCCGAGCGCGGCGATCTCGCTGCCCGGACCGGACTTCACACTGGCCACATCGGTGTACCAGTGCGCCAGGTTGCGGCGCTGGCAGTCCGCCAGCACCTTGCCGACCAGCGCCGGCGGGACGGCGATGATCGCCAGGTCCACCGGGCCCTCGGCCGGTTCGGTGATGCCCGCGCCGAGCGACTCGGCGGTGCGGGCGGCGTCCGGGTCCGCGTCCTCCAGATGGACGGTCAGCCCGCGGGCGGCCAGGGCCAGGGCTGCGGAGGTGCCGATCAGTCCGGTGCCGACGACGACGGCAGTGCGCATGGCGGGTGGCTCTCCTCGATCACGGTTCTCGACTGGACGGTTTGTCACTGGCGGTTCTCAACAGGTGCCGGTGTCACGACAGGAACCGGGGTCGACCGGGAGCACCCGGGCCCATCCTCCCACCCGACGGCCCCCGAAAACCCCCGACCCCGACAACCCCGCCGACAACCTTCGTCCCCGGCAACCCCGCCCACAACCCCCGGCACCCCCTGCCGCGACAACCCCCGCGCCTGGCAACCCCCGCCCCGGCAACCGCGGCACCCCGCACCCCCGTCCCACACCGTGCACACGCCGTGCCCCGGGAAATCCGGCGACGCCCGGCCCCGAGCGGGGCAGACTGGCCGCCCAGGGGGCGGCGGGGCGAGCCGCGACACACCGGACGCGAACGAAGGGGTTGCGCATGGACCATCAGCGGGATGACCAGCGGGACGCACAGCACAGCAGCCGGACCGGCCCGTCGGAACCCTCGGCCGCACCGACGCACCCGGCCGTACCGGCCCATCCGTCCGTCCTGGACTCCGTCGTGGTGTACGCCGAGGGCGCGGTGTGCCGACGCCGGGCCACCGTCCCCATCCCGCCCGACGGACGGCTGCGGCTGACCGGCCTGCCCAGCTCACTGCACGCCGATTCGCTGCGTGCCCGGGTGCTCACCGGCCCGGCCGGTACGGCGGTCGTCGAGGCCCGCCTCGAAACCCTCGCCGAACTCCACGAACCCGGCGAACTCCCGCTATTGCGGCGCGAGTTGGACGAGGCCATGGAGCGCCAGGGAGCGCTGAACGAGCGCCACCGGCTGGTCCAGGCCGCGATCGCCGAGACCGCCGCACTGCGCGCCGTCCCGCCCCAGCGCCGCCCCGCCGAACCGCTGCGCCGCACCCCGGCCGAGGCCTGGCTGGAGCTCGCCGACTTCGTCGACGAGCGGCTGGCCGGCCTCCAGGAACGCGCCGAGCGGCTCACCCAGGAGATCGAACTCGCTGACCACGAGCGCCAGTTGGCCGCCGACCGGCTGGACCGGGCATCCACCGCCGAGCGGACCGAACCCGTCCAGGCCGCCGACACCGTCCTGCTCACCCTGACCACCGCGCCCGACACCGACGCCGCCCTCTCCGGCGCTCCCGAACCCGAACCCGCTCCCGAACCCCAACTGGTCGAGCTGGAGCTGGAGTACGGCGTCCCCGCCGCCCGCTGGGTGCCCACCTACCGCCTCAGCCACCGCACCGGCGAGTCCACCGCCCACCTGGTCCTGCGCGCCGCCGTCGCCCAGCACACCGGCGAGGACTGGACGGGCGTCCGGCTCGCCCTCTCCACCGCCGACCTGGAGCGTCGCACCGACCTGCCCAGACTCGCCTCGCTGCGGATCGGCCGCAGCCAGCCCGCCCCGCCGCCCTCCGGCTGGCGCGAACCCCCGGCCGGCCTGTCCGACCTCTTCACCGGCTACGACGCGGCCGCTGCCGACCGCCCGACCCCCCGCCGCCCCGTCACCCGCGGCCCGGTCGCCCCGCGCCCGGTCCCGTCCCTCGCCGCCAAGCCCACCCGCCGCCGCGGGGGCCGCCCCGCCGGCCCGGGCCCCGAGTTCCTCGCGGACGAGGCCGCACCCACCGGCGGCGGCTCCCTCGGCGTCCCGGAGCCCGCCCCCGCACCCCCACCGCCCGGCTTCGCCGGCTACGGCGCCCCACCTGCGCTCAGCGCCCCCGCGCCCCAGGCGCCGGGCGGTGCCCCCGCGCCCCAGGCGCCGGGCGGTGCCCCCGTGCCCCAGGCCCCGGGAGGCGCCCCCGGCCCGCAGGCCTTCGGCGGCGCCCCGCCCCAGGAGTCCCGCCGGGCCCGCCGCAGCGCCGCCCCGCCCCCGGCCACCGGCGCCACCCCGGAGGCCGTCCTGCTCGACTACCCCGGCCTCCGGCTGGCCGGCCCCGACGACTCCTCCGGCCGCCGCGGCACGCTGCGCCCCGACCCGACCCGGGTCGAGCGCGACGAGCTGGAGCGGTTCCTGCCCGGCGGCCACGACGGCATCCACCTGGCCCAGCTCGCCCTCCCCCGCCACGCCGTCCCGCCCCGCGAGTCGGCCGGCTCCTTCGACCACCGCTTCGACGCCGCGGCCCGCGCCGACATCCCGTCCGACGGCACCTGGCACACCGTCACGGTGGACGGCATCCCGCTCTCCGTCCGCCCCGAGTACGTCACCGTCCCCGCCGTCGAACCGAAGGTGTACGCGACCCTGGTGCTCGTCAACCGCACCGACCGCGCCGTGCTGGCCGGCCCGGTGGAGGTCACCGTGGACGACGAGTTCCTGCTCACCGCCGCCCTGCCGACCCTCGCCCCGGGCGGCACCAGGAGCCTGGGCATCGGCGTCACCGAGAGCGTCGAGGTGGCGCGCCGCACCGAGCTGCACGAGTCCGCCACCGGCATGCTGAAGGGCAACAGCACCGTCCTCGACCACCGGGTGCACGTCCAGCTGGCCAACCGGCTCGGCCGCGCCGTCACGGTCGAGGTCCGCGAGCGCGTACCGGTCGCCTCGGACGCCGAGATCCGGATCGAGGAACGCGCCGACTGGCGGGCCCCGGCAGTCCCGACCCCGGAGTGCCCGGCCGGCACCCGGCTCTGGCGGGTCGAACTGCCGCCGGGCGGCCGCACCGAGCTGGAGGGCGGCTACCAGATCAAGATCCCGGCCGGAAAGGCCATCGTGGGCGGAAACCGGAGGAACTGACAGATGACCGAAGAGACCGTTCCCCTCCCCGTCACCGCCGTCACCTGCCTGGAGGACCGCGCCCAGGTCGAGCGCTCGGTGACGGTCGAGCTCACCGGTGGCGTCCAGCGGCTGCGGCTGGGCCCGCTCACCGCGCTGGCCGTGGACCGCACCCTGCGCGCCGAGGCCGCCGACCCCGGCATCCGGGTGCTGGAGGCCCGGCTGGTGCGCACCTGGTCCCCGCGCGCCCCGCTGCCGCCCGGCCCGGCGGACTCCGCACTGCGCCACCGGCTGCACGGGTTGGAGGCCGAGTCGCGGCTGGCGGAGCAGACCCGCGCCCGGCTGGAGGCCCGGCTCGCCCTGCTCGCCCAGCTGACCGCGGACCTGCTGCGCGAGATCGGCGAGGGCGCCGGCGTCGGCGAGATCGAGCGCACCCGCTGGGCCCGCGAGCTGGACCGGGTGGACGCCGAGCGCGAGCGCTACGGCGAGGAGCTGCGCACCACCCACTCCCGGCTGCGCCGCCTGGACCAGGAGCGCTCCCAGGCCCTGCTGGCCCTGGACGCGGCCGAGGAGGAGCCCGCCGAGCTGCACGCCCACCTGGAGCTCACCGTGGAGGCCGAGCGCCCCGGCCCGGCCGGGCTGACCGTCCACCACCTGGTGCCCTGCGCCCTGTGGCGCCCCTCCTACCGCGCCGCCCTGGACGCCGGCAGCCTGCGCCTGGAGTCGGAGGCGGTGGTCTGGCAGCGCACCGGAGAGGACTGGACCGGCGCCCGGCTGACCTTCTCCACCGCCCGCTCCGCCCTCGCCACCGACCCGCCCGCGCTCACCGAGGACGTCCTGTCCCTGCGCGAGCGCAGCGACGAGGAGCGCCGCACGGTCTCGGTCGAGCTGCGCGAGGAGGAGGTCACCACCCTCGGCCCGGGCGCCGCCGTCCCCGGCCTGGACGACGGCGGCGAGGTCCGGGTGCTGTCCGCCCCCGCCCCGGCCTCCGTCCCCTCCGACGGCCGGGCGCACCGGGTCCCGCTGGGTGCCTTCACCGTCCCGGCGGGCAGCGAGTACGCCTGCGCCCCGGAGCTGTCCCCGCTGGTCACCCAGGTGGTCCGGTTCCGCAACGCGGCCGGGCACCCGCTGCTGGCCGGACCGGTCGAGCTGGTGCGCGGCAGCGGCTTCACCGGCCGCGGCGCGCTGCGCTTCACCGCCGCCGGCGCCGACGCCGAGCTGTCCTTCGGCAGCACGGACGACTACCGGGTGGTCCGGGAGACGGACGAGCGCCGGAGCAGCGCCGCGCTGAGCGGCCGCCAGACCACCACCCGCACCGTCCGGCTGCACCTGTCCCGCTTCTCCGGCCCGGAGGAGCACGACGAGCAGCTGGTCACGGTGCGCGAACGGGTGCCGGTCTCCGAGGTGGCCGCGGTCGAGGTGCGGCTGCGCAAGGAGGAGTGCTCCCCGGTGCCGGACTCCCTCGACGCCGAGGGCATCGTCCGCTGGGACGTCCCGCTCGGCCCGGGCGCCCGCCGCAGCCTCACCCTGGTGTACGAGGTCTCCGCCGCCGCCAAGGTGGCCGGGCTGTGATCGGGAGGTCTCGTGACGACCGTTCAGAACCGGAAAGCGGGTACAAAAGGAACATGATCCTCCATCTCGCACCCTTGGACGACTGGCTGGCCGACCCCGGCCGCCCTTACGCCACCGCGTCGCTGCTCACCGACGGGTTCATCCACTGCTCGGCGGACGAGCAGACGGCGCTCGCGGTGGCCAACGCCTTCTACGCCGACACCCCGGACCCGCTGATGGTGCTGCTGATCGAGGAGGCACTGGTGGAGCCGATGGTGAAGTGGGAGGCCGCGCACGGCGCCCCACCGCCGGGGGCCACCCCGGGCGTCCTGTTCCCGCACATCTACGGACGGCTGAACCGCTCCGCCGTGCTCGGCCTGGAGAAGGTCGAGCGCGGCCCGGACGGCCGCTGGGCCTCCCTCAGCCCCTGGAGCTGAGCTCCTCCGAGGGGTCTCCGACAGGCCCTACAGCCACCCCCGCTCCCGGGCCGCCATCCCGGCCTGGAAGCGGGTGGTGGCGCCCAGCGAACGCATCAGGGCCTGCAGCCGCCGCTGGGTGGTCCGGGCGCTCCAGCCCAGCGAGCGGGCGATCGACTCGTCGGTCAGCCCGGCGGCCAGCAGGCCGAGCAACTTGCGGTGGTCGGCGTCCGGCTCCGGTGAGGCGTCCCCGGTGCCGATCGCGGCCTGGAGCTGCACGGCGCGTTCCCACTCCGCCTCGAACAGGGTGTCCAGCGCCTGCAGCAGCGCCGAGGGGTGGATCACGTAGGCCGCGTCCAGCACGCTGTCGCCGACGCTGATCGGGATGATCGCCATCCGGTCGTCCGAGATGATCATCTTCATCGGCAGGGTCGGCCGCACCCGGGCCTCCTCCCCGTCCGCGACGCCGACCAGGATGTTCCTCTCCAGCCGGCCGGGCCAGGCCACCGCCTCCCGGTCGTAGACGGTCCGGAACCGCAGCCCCTCCCGCAGCCGCCGCCGCTGCAGCGGCATCACCGCCACCGGGTCCTGGATGTACGGCGGGCGGTCGAAGCCGCGGACCTGGTACTGGCTGGTCCCGGTGATGTGCTCCAGCCGCTGGGCGATCGCCTCGCCGCCGGTCAGCACCTCCACCGAGTGCGCCGGGTCGGTGTAGCGCGAGGCTTCCCGGAAGGCGTCCATCAGCCGGTGCATCTCGGCCCGGGCGCTGCGCAGTTCGGACTCCCGGTGGCCGATCAGGGTCCCTATCGCCACGTCCGGGGCGACCGGCAGGTAGCGCTCCCGGTCCACCGGCGCCCGGGTGGCCATCCCCTGCTGCGCCAACCGGTCCAGCGCGCGCACGCTCTGCTGGAGCGTCAGGCCGCAGCTCCCGGCCAGCTCCTCCGCGGTGGACTGCGGACTGGCGACCAGCGCCGCGTACACCTGTCCGTCCGGCTCGGCCAGTCCCAACGGGCCGAGCGCGAGTCCGGCGGACCGCCCCAGTGCTGCATCGGACACGACGCCGTCTCCCCCTGTTCGCCCCGGAACACCCCTCCGGCGCCGGTGCTGGCGCGGTCCCGCCATGCGGCGGGGCGGTGGTCCGGTGGCCATCCTCGGCCACGGATCATGGCGCTGACAAGGCCGTGACCAGCGGTTGCGTCCCGGCTCACACACACGTCGGAGGGTCCCCCGCCACCACGGGCGGGGGACCCTCCGACGAACAACCGGTGAAGAAGCCGGGTTCTTACAGGCCGACCTCGTTCATCAGCTGGCCGACCTCCGGGTTGGTGAGCCGGCGCAGCCAGCCCGACTTCTGGTCGCCGAGCGCGATCGGGCCGAAGTGGGTGCGCACCAGCTTCTCCACCGGGAAGCCGACCTCGGACAGCATCCGGCGGACGATGTGCTTGCGACCCTCGTGCAGGGTCACCTCGACCAGGTAGTTCTTGCCGACGTTGGAGATCACCTTGAAGCTGTCGGCGCGCGCGTAGCCGTCCTCCAGCTCCACGCCCTGGGCCAGTCGCTTGCCCAGGTCACGCGGGATCGGGCCCTGGATGGCGGCCAGGTAGGTCTTGGTCACGCCGTACTTGGGGTGGGTGAGGCGGTGGGCCAGCTCACCGTGGTTGGTGAGCAGGATGATGCCCTCGGTCTCGGTGTCCAGCCGGCCGACGTGGAACAGCCGGGTCTCCCGGTTGGTCACGTAGTCGCCCAGGCACTGGCGCCCGTCCGGGTCCTCCATGGTGGAGACCACGCCGGCCGGCTTGTTGAGCGCGAAGAACAGGTAGGACTGGGTGGCGACGGTCAGGCCGTCCACCTTGATCTCGTCCTTCTCCGGGTCGACCCGCTTGCCCTGCTCGGTGACCTGCTTGCCGTTGACCGAGACCCGACCCTGCTCGATCAGCTCCTCGCAGGCGCGCCGGCTGCCGATGCCGGCCCGGGCCAGCACCTTCTGCAGGCGCTCGCCCTCGGGCTCGCCGAAGGTCTTGGGCAGCTTGACGGCCGGCTTGTCGTGCCGGGCCAGCACGGCGTCCTCGATCCGGGCCTGCAGCTCGCGCGAGCGCTGCGGCTGACGGCGCGGGTCGCCCGGGGCACCCTGGCCCTCCCGGCGCGGGCGCGGGGCCGGGCCGGGGCGACGGCCGGCGAAGCCGCCGCGGGCGGGGGTGGCGTTGGGGCCGCCGCCGAACTCGGGGCGGTCGTACTTGCGCTCCTCGGGCCGCAGCGGGCGGTCCGGGAAGCGACGGTCGTCACGCCGGTCGTCCCGGCGCCCGCCGTCCCGCCCGTACGAGCCACCGCGCGAACCCGAGCCGCCACCGTACGAACCACCACGCGAACCCGAGCCGGAACCCGAGCCGCCACCGTACGAACCACCACGCGAACCCGAGCCGGAACCCGAGCCGCCACCGTACGAACCACCACGCGAACCCGAGCCGGAGCCCGAGCCGCCACCGTACGAACCACCACGCGAACCCGAGCCGGAGCCCGAGCCGCCACCGTACGAACCACCGCCGTACGAACCGCCGCGCGAGCCGGAACCCGAGCCTCCGCGGCCGCCGCCGCTGCTGCCGCCGTAGGAGCCGCCCCGACCCCCGCCCTGTCCGCCGCGACCGCTGCCGCCGCCGCTGCTGTTCCTGCCGTTGCCACTGCTACGCATCAAAGTGTCCGTACGTCGTTCCGTCTGGGATGTGCGGTCGTTTCGGCCGACCTCACCTCCCCCTACCGATCAGGCGTTGCCCGATCGGCATCGCCACTGCCGTCCGCGGCCTGCGCGACAGCGGCGGCGACCGCCTCCGCGATCATCGTGCCCTCCAGGGACTCCGCTTCCACGTCGTCGACCTCGGGCAGGAAGGGAGCGAGCTCCGGCAGCTCGTCCAAGCCGCGGAGCCCCATCCGTTCCAGGAAGTAGTTCGTCGTCCGATACAGGATCGCACCTGTTTCGGGCTCGGATCCGGCCTCTTCCACCAGTCCTCGCTGTACCAGGGTACGCATCACGCCGTCACAGTTCACACCACGGACGGCGGAAACCCGGGATCTGGACACCGGCTGCCGGTAGGCGACCACCGCCAGGGTCTCCAGTGCGGCCTGGGTCAGCCGGGCCTGCTGGCCGTCCAGCAGGAAGCGGTCGACGGCCGCGGCACAGGTCTCCCGGCTGTAGAACCGCCAGCCGCCGGCCACCAGCCGCAGGTCGAAGCCGCGCCCCTGGGCGGCGTACTCGGCGGCCAGCTCGCGCAGCGCAGCGGCCACCGCGGCCCGCGGCCGCTCCAGCACCCCGGCCAGCCGGTCCTCACCGACCGGCTCGTCGACGACCATCAGGATCGCCTCCAGCTCGGCCTTCAGCCCCGGCCCGAGGGGCTCCGGCGCACCGGAAGTCGACGAGGCCGACTTCTGGTGCACCACCCGGGGCTCGCCGCCCTCCACCTCCGGCACCGCCGCGGGCCCCGCCGCCGCCCGGTCCGGCAGCAGCTCGAAGGCCGGCTCCAGCCACTCCTCGGTCCGCGGCCGCCCCGGCAGCCCGAGCGGGCGGCGCACCGGCCGCCCACCGTCGTTCCCGCCACTCATCGCCGCCCGTCCTCCTCCTGCGACTCCTGCGACTCCTGCGACTCCTGCCGCCCCTGCGGTTCACGGGATTCCTCGGACTTCAGGGGCTCCCGGGGCCGCTCCGCCGCGCCCGCCGGCCGGTCGAACTCGTCGGTCACCTCGACCGGGCCCCGGCCCTCCTCGGCCACCCAGCGCACCCGCAGCTCGCCGAGCGCCTCCGGCTGCTCGAAGGCCAGCGCCCGCTCCCGGTACAGCTCCAGCAGCGCCAGGAACCGGGCGACCACCACCATGGTGTCCGGTGCGTCCGCGACCAAGTCCTGGAAGGAGGCCTCGCCGAGGCCGGTGAGCAGCCCGGCCACCAGCGTGGCCTGCTCGCGCACGCTCACCGGCGGGGTGTGGATGTGGTCCACGTACACCACCGGCTTCGGCTTGGGCTCCATGGCCTTGGCCGCCAGCTGGGCGAGCCGCTCCGGCCCGATCGTGATGACCACCTCGGGCAGCAGCTCCGCGTGCCGGGGCTCCAGTCCGACGGTCCGGGGCCGCCGCAGCAGTTCGTCCGCCCAGCGCTCGCCGAACAGCGCCGCCGCCCGCTTGTACGCCCGGTACTGCAACAGCCGGGCGAACAGCAGGTCACGCGCCTCCAGCAGGGCGAGGTCCGCCTCGTCCTCGACCTCGGCCACCGGGAGCAGCCGGGCGGCCTTGAGGTCGAGCAGGGTGGCGGCCACCACCAGGAACTCGGTCGCCGCGTCCAGGTCCCAGTCCGGGCCCATCGCCCGGATGTGCGCCAGGAACTCGTCCGTCACGGTGGCCAGTGCCACCTCGGTGACGTCCAGCTTGTGCTTGGCGATCAGGCTGAGCAGCAGGTCGAAGGGGCCCTCGAAGTTGTCCAGCCGTACCCGGAAGCCGCCCCGGGACTCCTCCTCGGTGGCGTTCGCGGCGCTGGCGGCTGGTTCGACGGTGCTCGGCATGACGGTCCATCTTCACCCGCCCGCACCGGCCGCCCCGCCCGGGGGCCGCCGACACGCCGCCCGACACGCCGTCCGGCCCGCGTGCCCCGGGCCCGGGGCACACCCCTGCGGGCGCCCTACCGGCCGCGCAGCCGCCGGACCAGGATCGAGGCCTCGCCGCGCTGCTCCAGGTCCGCCAGGACGACCGCGATGGCCTCCCGGACGATCCGCCCGCGGTCCACGGCCAGGCCGTGCTCACCGCGCAGCACCAGCCGGGTGTGCTCGAGGTCCATGAGCTCCTCGGCGGAGACGTACACGGTGATCTTCTCGTCGTGCCGCTCGCGCCCGGTCGGACGGCGTGGCGCGCGCCCGCGCGGCCGGGTTCGGCCGGCGGCGCCGGCCTGCTCCTCGGGGGCACCGGCGTGGGTGCGGCCGGCCGGGGCCGCGCCCTGGGGCCCGCCGACGCGCTGGGCGGGCGGCTGCGCGGGCGACGGCGCCGTGGCGGCCGACTGTTGCTCCTGCGGCGCCTGCCGGTCGTCCTGGGCCCCCTGAGCGGCCTCGGTACCCTCGGCGCCGTCCGTGCCGTTGACGGTCCGCGCGGTCTCCGGTCTGGATGCCTCGGCGGCCGGACGCGGCGCGAGGGACGGCGACAGCGCCATCCCGCCGGTGGTCCGGAACAGCTCGTCGGCACCCGGGAGACTCACTCGGCGGGGCGGCACCGGTCGAGCACCTCCCTGGCGAGCTGGCGGTAGGCGGCGGCACCGACCGAGTTGGTCGCGTACGTCGTGATCGGCTCGCCGGCGACGGTGGTCTCCGGGAAGCGCACGGTCCGCCCGATGACGGTGTGGAAGACGTGCTCGCCGAACGCCTCCACGACCCGCGCCAGCACCTCACGGCTGTGCACGGTGCGCGAGTCGTACATGGTCGCGAGGATGCCGTCCAGGCGCAGGTCGGGGTTGAGCCGCTCGCACACCTTCTCGATGGTCTCGGTCAGCAGCGCGACACCGCGCAGCGCGAAGAACTCGCACTCCAGCGGGACGATCACGCTGTGAGCGGCCGTCAGCGCATTGACCGTCAGCAGGCCCAGCGAGGGCTGGCAGTCGATGATGACGTAGTCGTAGTCCGGCAGCAGCGGCTTCAGGGCGCGCGCCAGCGCGGACTCCCGGGCCACCTCGCTGACCAGCTGCACCTCGGCGGCGGAGAGGTCGATGTTGGAGGGCAGCAGGTCCATGCCGGGGACGGCGGTCTTCAGCAGCACCTCATCGGCCGTCAGGCCCCGCTCCATGAGCAGGTTGTAGACGGTGACGTCGAGCTCCATCGGGTTGACGCCGAGCCCGACCGAGAGCGCGCCCTGCGGGTCGAAGTCGACGAGCAGCACCCGACGGCCGTACTCGGCCAGCGCCGCGCCCAGGTTGATGGTCGACGTGGTCTTGCCGACGCCGCCCTTCTGGTTGCACATGGCGATGATCTGGGCGGGGCCGTGCTCGGCGACCGGCGCGGGGATCGGGAAGTACGGCAGCGGACGGCCGGTCGGGCCGACCCGCTCGCGGCGCTGGCGCGCGGCGTCGGGGGCCAGCGTGGCGGCGTACTCCGGGTCCGGCTCGTACTCGGCGTCCGGGTCGTCGTAGGCGCCGTAGGCGAACTCGCCGTAGGCCAGGCCGTAGGCCGCCAAGTCGGCGTCGTGATCGGTCACCGTGGTCACCTGCGCTGTGTTCTGGCGTGCTTCGAAGGTACGGAGTGCGACCGAGCCGACCTCGGCCGAGCCCACGGAGGGCTGCCGGGCCCCGGACTCCTCACTCGGCTGGCCGGCGGTGAGCTCCGCCAGTCCTGGCTGACCACCCCCGGGAGCAATTGTCGACTCATTCACAAGTCGTCTTACCTCCTTGGGCATCCAGGACTCTATGTCGATTCGTCAGCGTGGCAGCATGCCGACGGTTTGCGACTCTAGGCCGTTCAAGGCGTTCGCAGCAACACAATCCACGGTAGTGGGCACGATGTGTCGACTATCGGGCGGGCTGCTGTCAAGGGATGAGCGGGCCTATGACCCTAACGTTTCCGCGGGCCACCGAGGGTCGGGTGACACGACCCGGGGGAATTGACGACAGAGCGACCCGCGCGGGCCGTCCGGTGTTCACGGGCACGGCGAAGCCCCCGACCCGAACGGATCGGGTCGGGGGCGAACGACCGCCGTGCGGTCAGGGAGTTCAGGCGAGCACGCTCTCCAGCGTGACCGACTCCAGGCCGAAGGCGTCGGCCACGGCCGGGAAGGTGATCTGGCCCTCGTGGACGTTCAGGCCCTTGGCGAGCGCCTCGTCACGGCGCAGCGCCTCCTTCCAACCGCGGTTGGCCAGCTCCAGCACGTACGGCAGGGTGGCGTTGGTCAGCGCGTAGGTGGAGGTGTTCGGGACGGCGCCCGGCATGTTGGCCACGCAGTAGAAGACCGAGTTGTGGACCTGGAAGGTCGGGTCGTCGTGCGTGGTCGGGTGCGAGTCCTCGAAGCAGCCGCCCTGGTCGATGGCGATGTCGACGAGCACGGAGCCCGGCTTCATCCGGGAGACCAGCTCGTTGGTGACCAGCTTCGGGGCCTTGGCGCCCGGGATCAGCACGGCGCCGATGACCAGGTCGGCGTCCAGGACGGCCTTCTCCAGCTCGAAGGAGTTGGACATGATGGCCTTGATCTTGGTGCCGAAGATCCGGTCGGCCTCGCGCAGCTTGTTGATGTCGCGGTCCAGCAGGGTCACGTCGTAGCCCATGCCGATGGCGATGGTGGCCGCGTGCCAGCCGGAGACGCCACCGCCGATGACGACGGCCTTGGCCGGGTGGGTGCCGGGCACGCCACCGGGCAGCACGCCGCGGCCGCCGGCCGGACGCATCAGGTGGTACGAGCCGACCTGCGGGGCCAGCCGGCCCGCGACCTCGGACATCGGGGCGAGCAGCGGCAGCGCGCCGTTGCCCAGCTGCACGGTCTCGTACGCGATGGCGGTGGTGCCGGAGGCGACCAGCGCGTCGGTGCCGGCACGGTCGGCAGCCAGGTGCAGGTACGTGAAGAGGGTCTGGCCCTTCCGCAGCCGGTGGTACTCGGAGGCGATGGGCTCCTTGACCTTCAGCAGCAGGTCGGCGGTGGCCCACACCTCGTCGGCGGTGGGGAGGATGGTGGCGCCGGCGGCCACGTACTCCTCGTTGGGGATCGAGGAACCGAGACCGGCGTTGTCCTCGATGTAGACCTCGTGTCCGTTGCGGACCAGCTCATGCACGCCGGCGGGCGTGATGGCCACGCGGTACTCGTGGTTCTTGACCTCGCGGGGGATGCCGACCTTCACGACTGAACACGTCCTCTTGCCATGGGGGTCCCGACCGGAGAAGACCGGTGGGCGACGCGCACGTGGGGAGCCTCCGGGCAGGCCGGGGCAGGGGGATCGCTGCGCGACTGAGTTCGAGTGTAATGAAGCCCAGGCGGCCTGTCAGCCTTCCAAATCGAATAATTTCGCCGAACACATTGGCAGGTTCGTAGGCTTCCACAGGGACTTACCTGCCATGAGTGCCGTAACCGGGCACTTTCGACGATACCTCCGAAAGTGCCCTCACCACCCGGCGTCGACGCGTTCCCGCAGGTCCGCGAGGGCGGCACCGACGGCCTCCCGGCCGTCCTCGTCGCCGATCCGGCGCAGTACCGCCAGCGCGGCCCGGTACTCCCGGTCGGCCTCCTCGAAGCGGCGCTGCGCGGTGTGCGCCTCGGCCACCCGGGCCAGCAACCGGGCCTCCGCCGCGTGGTCCCCCAACGACTGCCGCAGGCCGAGCGCCCGCCCGTACCAGTCGGCGGCGCGCACCGCGTCGCCGAGCGCCCGGTGGCAGCCCGCCGCGCCCTCCAGGGCCCGGGCGCAGAGTGGTTCGTCCCCGACCGCACGGGCGTGCTCCAGGGCGGCCCGGTAATGCGCGGCAGCCTGGTCCCAGCGGCCCGCGGCCACCTGCAGATCGCCCAGGTTGAGCAGCGCGGCCGAGGCCCGGCGGGGGCGGCCGTTGCGCTCGGCGACCGTGAGCACCAGTTCGTGCAGCCGGTAGAGGTCGGCGGGGGCGGCCGCGCCGGTCAGCGGCAGTGCCCGGAGCAGCGAGGTGACCAGCCGGCCGGCCGAGCCGTCCAGGTCGCCCTGGCCGATCGCGTCGGCCACCGCGCCGAGCAGCAGCTCCCGCTCGCCGAGCAGCCAGTTCCGGGCCTGGTCGGCGGAGTCCAGCCGCAGCGCGGCGGGCAGCGGCTCGGGCGCCGGGCCGCTGCCCGGGGCGAGCAGGGCGCGGGCGGACTCGGTGAGCCGGACCAGCCGCTCCAGCAGCCGGGCCCGGGCGAGTTCGGTCTCGGCGGGCCGGTCCTCCTTCTCCCGCAGCCGGACCAGCCGCTGGTGGAGCCGCCCGGGCACCCGGTAGCGCGGGGTTCCGTCGGCGGCCGGGGCCTCCTCGCCGAGCAGCTCCCGCTCCGCCAGCGCGGCCAGCGTCGCGGCGGCCTCCGGCACCGGGCAGCCGACCAGGGCGGAGGCGGTGCGCGGGTCGGCGGTCTGGGCCGGGGCCAGGGTGAGGGTGCGCAGCATCCGCGCCTGGGCGGCCGGCAGCCCCCGGTACAGCAGGGTGAAGGCCCCGAGCAGCGGGTCGTTGTCGGGGACGGGCACCGGCTCGGCCGGCTCGGGCTCCGGCCTGACCCAGGTCGACGGGTCGCCGGCCGGCTCGGGCGCGGCGACGGGCGCGGCGGCGGGCTCCGCGGTCTTGTCCTCCGCCGCCGCTTGCTGAGGGCCGTCCTTCTTCTTCGGGGCCCCGGCGGTGCTCGGCGTCCGACCGTTCTTCCCGGCCTTGCCGCTCTTCCCGGCCTTCCCGGCCTTCCCCGCCCTGCCGCCCTCGGCGGCGGCCCCCGACTCCTCCGCCACCACCCGGTCGAGCTCGCGCGCCGCGTCCGTGACCGCGGTCTTCGGGTTGCCGCGCAGCCAGCGCGCCATCAGCCGCAGCGTGGCCGGCCGGGCGGCGCAGGCCTCGGCGAGGTCGGCCCCGCCGACCGGGTCGCAGGAGATCCGGGTGCCGCCCACCAGGTCGGCCAGCAGTTCGCCGGAGGCCTGCTGGTCCAGCCCGCCGAGGATCACCGGGTCGATGTCCTCGATCCCGGTGAGCGGCCCGGCCGTGGTGGCGAGCACCAGGCAGCCGGGCTCGTCGGCGAGCAGCGGCCACAGCTGCCCGGCGTCCCGCACGTCGTCGAGGAGCAGCAGCACCTTGCGCCCGGCCAGCGCCTCCCGCAGCGCCACGCCGCCCGGCTCGTCCCGCCCGTCCTCGACCGTCCCGGGCAGCGGCACGGCGGCCTGCGGGTCGAGCTGCTCCAGCAGCAGCCGCGCGGCCCGGCCCGGCGGCACCCGCCCGCCGTCCGGGGCGGACAGCCGGGCGAACAGCACGCCGTCCGGGTAGTCGGCGGCGACGGTCCGGGCGAAGCGGGTCGCCAGCGCCGTCCGGCCCGAGCCGGGGCGCCCGGCGAGCACCAGGACGGGGCAGCGGCCGCTCACCCGGCGGGCGGCGGCCGCCCGCAGCGCGGCCAGCTCGGCCCGCCGTCCGGTGAACAGCGTGGGCCCGGCGGGCAGCCGGTCGAGCCCCGGGACGGCGCCGGCGGGCGCGTCGGGGCCGGGATCCATCGTCGCCGTCTTCCTCGCCACCCGTGCCACTCCCGACGTCGTCCCGCGCTCAGCGCCCGGCGCAAAAAAGCGGGCGGCCCGGGACGGGCGCCCTGTCTGCGAAGCGTAGTTCGACCGTCCGGCTGATCCGAGGTGACATCCGGTCGTACGAACCGGCAAATCACCCCAAGGAATCAAGCCCGGTCGTCCGCGAACGCCGTCGGGGGTCCGGGGCGGGCGCTCAGGCCTCGAAGGGGCGGGCCGGCCAGGGCGCGTCCGGACGGCGCAGCCCGTCCAGGCCCGCCGGGGAGGTCAGCGCGGCGTGCACGGCGAGGGCGCCGGTCACCAGGGTCGGGTTGTGCAGTTGCCCGGCCTGGATCAGCCGGATCAGTTCGGGCACCGGGACCCAGGCGACCTCGATCTCCTGTTCCTCGCCCTCGGCCGCGTAGCGCTCGCCCTCGGCCGCCGACAGGTCGGTGGCCAGGAACATCCGCAGCGCCTCGTCGGTGCCGCCCGGGGAGGTGTAGTAGTCGGCGAGGATCCGCCAGGTGTCGGCCTTGCAGTGGGCCTCCTCGTACAGCTCGCGCTGGGCGGCGTGCCACGGGTTCTCGCCGGGCACGTCGAGCAGGCCGGCCGGCAGCTCCCAGAGCCGCTGGCGGACGGGGTGGCGGTACTGGCGCAGGACCAGCACCCGCTGCTCGTCGTCCAGGGCGAGCACCGAGACCGAGCCGGGGTGGGTCTGGTAGTCGCGCCGGGCCCAGCTGCCGTCGGGCATCCGGACCTCCTCGCTGCGCACCCCGGTGACCTTGCCCTGGAACGGCGTGCTGCCGCCCCGGACCTCCCAAGCCTCGGCCGTGTCGGCGATCACCAGGTCGCTCCGCTCGTCCATCGCTCTCCCCTTTTCGTCAGTACGACACAATCTAACGCCGGACGGCGGCCCCGCGGGAATCGCGGGGCCGCCGTCCGGTGAACGAGCGGGGGTTACTCGGCGGCCGGGGCCGTCTTGATCGCGATGGCGGCCTTCACCAGGCCCGCGAACAGCGGGTGCGGGCGGGTCGGGCGGGACTTCAGCTCCGGGTGGGCCTGGGTGGCCACCAGGTACGGGTGCACCTCGCGCGGGTACTCGACGTACTCGACCAGGTCGCCCTTGGGCGAGAGGCCGGAGAACTGCAGGCCGGTCTTCTCGAGGTCCGCGCGGTACGCGTTGTTGACCTCGTAGCGGTGGCGGTGGCGCTCCTCGACGTACTGCTCGCCGCCGTAGACCTCACGGACGATCGAGCCCTCGGCGAGCTTGGCCGGGTACAGGCCCAGGCGCATGGTGCCGCCCAGGTCGCCCTTGCCGTCGACGATGGCCAGCTGCTCGGCCATCGTGGAGACGACCGGGTGCTTGGCGGCCGCGTCGAACTCGGTGGAGTTGGCCTCGGGCAGGCCGGCCAGGTTGCGGGCGGCCTCGATGACCACGCACTGCAGGCCCAGGCACAGGCCCAGCAGCGGGACCTTGTTCTCGCGGGCGAAGGTGATGGCGCCGACCTTGCCGTTGACGCCGCGGTCGCCGAAGCCGCCGGGGATGCAGATCGCGTCGACGTCGCCGAGCTGCGCCCGGGCTCCCTCGGGGGTCTCGCAGTCGTCCGAGGTGACCCACTTGATCTCGACCCGGGCGTTGTTGGCGAAGCCGCCGGCGCGCAGCGCCTCGGTCACCGACAGGTAGGCGTCCGGCAGGTCGATGTACTTGCCGACCAGGGCGACCTTGACGATGTGCTGCGGCTCGTGGACGCGGCGCAGCAGGTCGTCCCAGGTGGTCCAGTCCACGTCGCGGAACGGCAGGTCCAGGCGGCGCACCACGTACGCGTCCAGGCCCTCGCCGTGCAGCACCTTCGGGATGTCGTAGATCGACTTGGCGTCGATGGCCGCGACCACGGCCTCCTCGTCCACGTCGCACATCAGCGAGATCTTGCGCTTGATCGCCTGCGGGACCTCGCGGTCGGCGCGCAGCACGATGGCGTCCGGCTGGATGCCGATGTTGCGCAGCGCGGCGACGGAGTGCTGGGTGGGCTTGGTCTTGAGCTCGCCCGAGGGCCCGATGTACGGCAGCAGGGAGACGTGCACGAAGAACACGTTGTCCCGGCCGACCTCGTGGCGGACCTGGCGGACGGCCTCCAGGAACGGCAGCGACTCGATGTCGCCGACGGTGCCGCCGACCTCGGTGATCACCACGTCGACGTCCTCGGTCGCCATCCGGCGGATCCGGGACTTGATCTCGTTGGTGATGTGCGGGATGACCTGGACGGTGTCGCCCAGGTACTCGCCGCGGCGCTCCTTGGCGATGACCGTCGAGTACACCTGGCCGGTGGTGACGTTCGCGGAGCCGTGCAGGTTGGTGTCGAGGAAGCGCTCGTAGTGACCGATGTCCAGGTCGGTCTCGGCGCCGTCGTCGGTGACGAAGACCTCACCGTGCTGGAACGGGTTCATGGTGCCCGGGTCCACGTTGAGGTAGGGGTCGAGCTTCTGCATCGTCACGCGCAGGCCGCGGGCCTTGAGCAGCGCGCCGAGGCTGGAGGCGGTCAGCCCCTTTCCGAGCGAAGAGGCGACACCCCCGGTGACGAAGAGGTGCTTGGTCGTCACGGCGCGGCCGTTCGCTGCCTTGCCGGAATGGGGCTGTGCCAAGAGGGGGCTCCCGTGGGTCGCGTGTCGAAGGTGACGTGGGCGGGAGGCTCGCGGCTCGCCGGGCGACGGGAGGCCGGCAGGTGCGCGGCGCTCGAAGGGTCGTCGGTTCGGCTGGTCCGGGGCGTTTGATCCCGCCGGTCCACGGGATACCAGGGTAACAGTGACCTGACCGGGACGCCTTTCGGCCCGCGCTCGGCACTCCGGGAGCGTACGCCGGGCGCACCACCGGCGCACCATCCGCCGCAGGAGTCACACCGGTCGCACCACCCACCGGACCGGGCCAGCCGGCGCACTCCGTCCGGGCCATCCCGGCCCGTCCGTTACGGCCACCCGGAGCTGATCCTTCCGGACCATCCTGCGCCGCGCCCCCGCGATGCACGGCATTTCCGCCGAATTGCGGCGCCACACGAGGCTGCGCCCGCGTGCTTCGCCCCTTTCGTCCGTCGTAAGCTGCACGGACGCATCGCGACAGCACGAGCACGCGGAGGGCGTGGGAGCGTCAGGACACTCCCGGTCCCCGATGCGCGACCGGACCTCCCCGTAATCCCAGCTCCTCCCCACCCACCCTCAGGGGCTCGACAGAGCCCCGCGCGGACACTCCAGCAAGGCCCGCCACCACCCCCCGGCGGGCCGGACGTCCCGGGGTGAACCTCCGGCCCCGCAGACCCGCTCGCTCCCTGGTTCGCCGATGCCCTGACCACATTGCGAACTGGAGATCCACGTGGCCGGCCGTATCGAGGACTACGCACTCATCGGGGACATGCAGACCGCTGCCCTGGTCAGCAGGGACGGGGCGGTGGACTGGCTCTGCCTTCCCCGCTTCGACTCGCCGGCGGTGTTCGCCGGCCTGCTGGGCACCGATGAACACGGCTTCTGGCGGATCGGCCCGGCCGAGGCGGTCGTGACCGAGGTCCCCGCCCCGGCCACCACGCCCACCACGGTCGGCCTGCCCCGCTTCACCGACACCGCCGACCTGCGCGTCCCCCCGCCCACGGTCGCCGCCCCCGCCCTGCCGGCCGACCGGCGCCGATACCGGGGCGACTCGCTGATCCTGGAGCAGGAGTGGGACGCCCAGGGCGGCACCGTCCGGGTGATCGACTTCATGCCGCCGCGCCCGCTGGTCGGCCGGGACGCCGTCCCCCAGGTGATCCGGATCGTCGAGGGCGTGGCCGGCGCCGTGCGGATGCGCTCGGCGGTGCGGATGCGCTTCTCGTACGGGCGGATCGTCCCCTGGGTGCACCGGGTCGAGCAGGCCGACGGCGGCCACCGCACCGTCGCCGTCGCCGGGCCCGACTCGGTCTGGCTGGACGGCGAGGCCGAGACCTACGGGCGCGACCTCACCACCTACGCCGACTTCACCGTCCGGGCCGGCGAGCGGATCGCCTTCGCCCTCACCTGGCAGGCCTCCCACCTGGAGCCACCGGCCGTCCCCGACGCCGAGGCGATGCTCGACGCCACCGCCGACTTCTGGCACGACTGGGCCGACCAGTGCACCTACCAGGGCCCCTACCGGGAGGCCGTGATCCGCTCGCTGATCACCCTCAAGGGCCTCACCTACGCCCCCACCGGCGGCATCGTCGCCGCCCCCACCACCTCGCTGCCCGAGGACATCGGCGGCGAGCGCAACTGGGACTACCGCTACACCTGGCTGCGCGACGCCGCGATCACCCTCTCCTCGCTGCTGCGCACCGGCTACCGCGAGGAAGCCCGCGCCTGGCGCGAGTGGCTGCTGCGCGCGGTCGCCGGCGACCCGGAGAACCTGCAGATCATGTACGGCATCGCCGGCGAGCGCGAGCTCACCGAGTCCTCGCTGGACTGGCTGCCCGGCTACGAGGGCTCGCAGCCCGTACGGATCGGCAACGGCGCCGCCGGGCAGCTCCAACTCGACGTCTACGGCGAGGTGGTGGAGGCCCTGCACCTGGCCCACATGACCGGCCTGGTCCGCAACGACCACGCCCACAACCTCCAGCTGCGGCTGATCGAGTACCTGGAGGACCACTGGCAGAACCCGGACGAGGGCATCTGGGAGGTCCGCGGCCCGCGCCGGCACTTCGTCCACTCCAAGGTGATGGCCTGGGTCGCCGTCGACCGCACCATCAAGCTGCTGGAGCAGACCCCCGAGGACGCCCCCTCCGAAGGCCACCTGGAGCGCTGGCGCGAACTGCGCGAGACCATCCACCGGGACGTCTGCGACAAGGGCTACGACCCGGAGCGCAACACCTTCACCCAGTACTACGGCGGCCAGGAGCTGGACGCCTCGCTGCTGCTCATCCCCCAGGTCGGCTTCCTGCCGCCGGACGACAAGCGGGTCATCGGCACCATCGAGGCCATCCAGCGCGAACTGTCCACCGAGGACGGCTTCGTACTGCGCTACCCGACCCACGACGAGTCCGGCAACAACGTCGACGGCCTCTCCGGCCACGAAGGCGCCTTCCTGGCCTGCTCGTTCTGGCTCGCCGACGACCTCGCCATGATCGGCCGGGTGCAGGAGGCCCGCGAACTGTTCGACAAGCTGCTGTCGCTGCGCAACGACCTCGGACTGCTCGCCGAGGAGTGGGACCCGCGGCTCAAGCGCCAGGTCGGCAACTTCCCGCAGGCCTTCAGCCACGTCCCGCTGATCGACACCGCCCTGCGGCTGACCGCCTGCGGCGCCGCCTACCTGTCGCCCCAGCCGGACGCCCCGACCGCCGACCGGACCGCGGAGCGGGTCGAGCGGGCGACGGTCTAGCGCACGCTCCAGCTCGCCCCGCTAGCCCCGCTGCACCAACTCGTCGTAGGTGCTGAGCACCTGGGCGACGGTGGCGGCCTCGTCCGGCCAGGTCTCGGCCTGCTGCCGGCCGGCCGCCACCAGCCGCTCGCGGCGGGCCGGGTCGGCGAGCAGCTCGCGCACCGCCCGGCCGAGCGCCACCGGGTCGCCGGGCGGCACCAGTACGGCGGCGTCGCCGACCAGTTCGGGGATCCCGCCGACGGCGGTGGCGACCACCGGCAGACCGGCCCGCATCGCCTCCTGGACCACCAGCGAGCGGGCCTCCCAGCGGCTGGAGACCACCACGACGTCGGCGGCGGCCAACAGGTCCGGCACATCGGTGCGGTAGCCGAGCAGACGCACCGGAAGCTTCTCGGCGGCCACCCGCTCGCGCAGCGGGCCCGCCTCCGGGCCGTCCCCGGCGAGCAGCAGCAGCGGCTCCGGGTCCAGCCCGGACAGCTCGCCGGTGGCGTCCAGCAACAGCCCGAAGGCCTTCTGCGGGACGAGCCGGCCGACCGCGAGCACCAGCGGACGGTCCGGGCCGTCGCCGAGCAGCGCGGCCCGGGCCTCGGCCCGGCCGAGTCGGCCCTCGGGCATCGGCGGGGCGGCCACCGGGCCCAGCCGGGCGTCGGTGGCGCCCAGTTCGCGGGCCCGGGCGACCAGGTCGGAGGAGGCGCCGAGGACGAGGTCGGCGGCGCGCGCCACCCGGCGCTCCATCAGCCGCTGGAGCCGCCGCTCCATGCCGGTGGCCAGCAGCGCGTGGTGCGAGGTGACCACCAACGGGGTCTCCGGCCGCAGGCCCGGGAAGCGGCCGGCGGTGCGCAGCGCGAGGTCGGACAGCAGTCCGGCGCGCAGCCCGTGGGCGTGCACCACGTCGGCGCCGGTGAAGGCCCGGCGCAGCTCGCCGATCGCGGTGGCGTCGCTGCGGGCCCCCGCGGTGGGGGTGATGTCGACGGTGTGGAACCGCGCGCCGGTGCGGGAGAAGCCGAACAGCGCGTCCGTGCCGGCCGGTGCGCAGACCGTGACGGTCACCCCGTGCGCGACCAGGCCCTGGGCCAGGGAACGCACATGCGCACCGATGCCGCCGGTGCTGGCGGCCAGGACGAGTACCACGTGCAGCTGCCCCGGTTCCGGGGCTGCCGCGGTGGCCCGGGCAGCGGAATGGTCCACGTCGTCTCGCATCCGACTCGATCAGGTTCGCGCGCCGCTTCGCGAGGATTGCCCGCCGGGCGGCGCTCGGGACTGGAAAGCCAGTGTCCAGCCGCCACCATGCCAGGTCGGCGGCCCTCTTGGACAGTCGGCGCCACGGGGGGCGCGTCGCCGTCCTGCGGGTGAGGGCCGCCGGTCCCGACTACCGGTGGCGGGGGGCCCGGGCGGCGGCCAGCAGCTCCTCGGCATGGGCGCGGCCCAGCTCCGAGTCCTCCAGGCCGGCCAGCATCCGGGAGAGTTCGCGCACCCGCTCCTCGTCGTTCAACACCTTGACCCCGGAACGGGTCACGGTGCCGTCGTTGGTCTTCTCCACCACCAGGTGCCGGTCGGCGAAGGCGGCGACCTGCGGCAGGTGGGTGACCACCACGACCTGGGCGGACTCGGCCAGTTTGGCCAGCCGGCGGCCGATCTCCACCGCGGCCTTGCCGCCGACGCCCGCGTCCACCTCGTCGAACAGGTAGGTGGGGACGGGGTCGGCGCCCGCGAAGACCACCTCGACGGCGAGCATCACCCGGGACAGCTCACCGCCCGAGGCGCCCTTGGCGATCGGTCGCGGCTGGGCGCCCGGATGCGGGGCGAGCAGCACCTCGACCTCGTCCACGCCGTGCGGCCCGTACGCGACGGTGCGCCCGTCCAGTTCGATGCCGGCCAGGTCGTCGACCCGGGTGATCGAGAAGGTCACCCGGGCGTGCGGCATGGCGAGTTCGGCGAGTTCGGCGGAGACAGCCGCGGCGAAGCGCCCGGCGGCGGCCTGCCGGGCCGCCGACACCTCGGCCGCCAGTTCGGCCAACTCGGCCCGCAGTTCGGTCTCCTGGGCGCCGAGCTGGTCGATCCGCTCGTCGTCGCCGTCGAGTTCGGCGAGCCGCTCGGAGCCGGCCTCGGCCCAGGCGATCACCTCGGCGAGGCTGTTCTCCTCGCCGCCGTACTTGCGCAGCAGTTGGGCCAGGACGGCCCGCCGGTCCTCGACCGCGGCCAGCCGCACCGGGTCGGCGTCCAGGTCGTCGGCGTAGCCGGCCAGGTCCCCGGCGACGTCGGCCAGCAGGTAGCCGACCTCGTTCAGCCGGTCGGCGAGGGCGGCGAGGCGATCGTCGTGGTGGCGCACGGCGTCCAGGGCGCGCCGGGACTGGGCGAGCAGGGTGCCCGCGTCCAGCGCCTCGGGATCGGCCGGGTCACCGGCCAGGGCGGCGTGGGCCAGGGTCGCCGCGGAGGACAGCGCGTCGGCGTGGCCGAGCCGCTCGGCCTCGGCGGCCAGTTCGACGTCCTCCCCGGCCACCGGCTCGGCGGCGGCGATCTCGTCCAGGCCGAAGCGCAGCAGGTCGGCCTCCTGGGCGCGCTCGCGGGCCCGGGTGGTCAGCTCCTCCAGGGTGGCCGCGACCTCGCGCAGGGCGCGGTACGTCTCCCGGTAGCGGGCCAGCGGCTCGGCCACGGTGGCGCCCGCGTAGCGGTCCAGCGCGCCGCGCTGGCGGGCCGGGCGCAGCAGCCGCTGCTGGTCGGTCTGGCCGTGCACCGCGATCAGGTCCTCACCGAGCTCGGTGAGCAGCCCGACCGGGACGGCCCGCCCGCCGACGTACGCCCGGGAGCGGCCCTCGGCGGAGACGGTCCGGCTGATCAGCAGGGCCCCGTCGTCCAGTTCGGCCCCGGCCTCGACGGCACGGGCCGCCGCCGGGGAGCCCTCGGGCAGTTCCAGCCGCCCCTCCACGACGGCGCGGCCGGCGCCGTGGCGCACCAGGCCGGGGTCGGCGCGCCCGCCGAGCAGCAGGCCGAGGCTGGTCACCACCATGGTCTTGCCGGCCCCGGTCTCACCGGTCACGGCGGTGAAGCCGGGGGCCAGCTCGACCACCGCGTCGTCGATGACCCCAAGATCCCGTATCCGCATCTCGTCCAACACGGAGACGACCTTACGAGGTTCCGCCCCCGGAGCGCGACGAGCGGCAACGGCTCGCGGCAACTCCGTGCCGCCGAGTTCATCCCTTCCGGGGGGTTTGGGCAGCGGTGGGCACCGTGCACCACGGCAGGAAGAGCTGCACCAGCGGGCCGATGAGCAGCGCGTACAGCACCGTGCCGACCCCGGCGGTGCCGCCGAGCAGCAGTCCGACGGCCAGGACGGTGACCTCGATGCCGGTGCGGATCAGCCGCAGCGAGCGCCCGGTGCGCCGGTGCAGTCCGGTCATCAGACCGTCGCGCGGACCGGGGCCGAGACGGGCGCCGATGTAGAGGCCCGAGGCCAGGCCGTTGAGCACGATCGCGGCGGCCATCAGCGCGGCCCGGGCGGGCAGGCCGTGCGGCCCGCCGACCAGCCGCAGGGTGAGGTCCATCGCCGCGCCGATCACCAGCACGTTGGCGACGGTGCCCACCCCCGGGCGCTGGCGCAGCGGGATCCACAGCAGCAGGACGAGGGCGCCGCAGATGGTCACCCAGGCGCCCACGGTGAGGCCGAGCACCCGTTGCAGGCCCTGGTGGAAGACGTCCCAGGGGTCGAGGCCGAGGCCGGAGCGGAGCATCAGCGCCATGCTCACCCCGTACAGGGCGAGGCCGACGGCGAGCTGCGGGAAGCGGCGGCCCAGCACGTGGGTGTCGCCGAGGATCGGGACGGCCGGGCCCGGGCGGGTGGGCTCCGGAATCGGGGCCGGCTCCGGAATCGGGGCCGGCTCCGGAAACGGGGCCGGCTCCGGAAACGGGGCCGGCTCCGGAAACGGGGCGGCGGAGGTGGACGGGGCGGCGGAGGTGGACGGGGGCGTGGATGCGGTGGTGGCGGCCAACGGTGCTCCTGCGGGCGGTGCTGCACCCCGGGTCCGGCCCGGTGGTGGCGGCTCGGCGGCCGCGCTGCCATGATGAACAGTCCAATAGGGCCCCCGACAGGGCCAATCCCGAGCAAGTGGACTGATCAGGCCATGGCCGACTGGCACACCACCGTCACCCCGCCCGCACTGGCCCGGCTGCTCGCCACCGCCCGGCTCCCCGACCCGGCCACCGCGCGCCGCCCGGCCTACCGCACCCTCGCCGGGCAGATCCGGCTGCTGGTCACCGACGGCCGGCTGCCGGTCGGCGCCCGGCTGCCCGCCGAACGCGAACTCGCCTCCGCCCTGGAGCTCAGCCGCACCACCGTCGCCACCGCCTACGAGACCCTGCGCGGCGACGGCTACCTGCTCAGCCGGCGCGGCGCCGGCAGCTGGACCGCCCTGCCCGAGGGCGCCCAGCCCCCCGGCGACGCCCTGCACCCCGTCCCGCCGGACGAGCAGGGCCGGATCCTGGACCTCGGCGTCGCCGCCCTGCCCGCCCCCCAGCCCTGGCTCGGCCGGGCCGCCGCCCGCGCCGTCGAACTGCTACCGCACTACGCCGCCGGACACGGCCACTACCCGACCGGCGTCCCGGTGCTCCGCGAGGCCGTCGCGCGCCGCTACACCGAGCGCGGACTGCCCACCACCCCCGACCAGATCCTCGTCACCACCGGCGCGATGGGCGGGCTGCACCTCGTCCAGCGGGTGCTGGTCGGCCGCGGCGACCGGGTCGCCGTCGAGGCGCCCAGCTACGCCCACACCCTGCAGGCGCTGCGCCTCACCGGGGCGCGCCTGGTGCCCGTCCCGTACGCCTCCGGGGCCCGGCCGGGCGGGCTGCGGTGGGACCTGGACGAGTGGCAGCGGGTGCTGCGCGGGGCCGCCCCCAAGGTCTCGTACGTCATCCCGGACTTCCACAACCCGACCGGCGCGCTGATCGACGAGGAGCAGCGCCGCCGGCTGCTGGCCGCCGCCCGGGCCGCCGGAAGCATCGTGCTGGTGGACGAGACCACCGCCGAACTCGGCTGGGGCGTTCCGGAGTCCGCGCCGCTGCCGCGCCCGATGGCGGCGCTGGACCGCTCCGCCCAGGTGGTCACCGTCGGCTCGGCCGGCAAGCTGCTCTGGGGCGGCCTGCGGATCGGCTGGGTCCGGGCCGCGCCCGCGCTGGTGCGCCGACTGGCCACCGAGCGGGTCTACAGCGACGTCGGCACCCCGGTGCTCGAACAGCTGATCGCCGCCGAACTGCTGGGCGAACCGCTGCCCGAGGTCCGCGCCCACCAGCTGGACCGGCTGCAGGCCACCGCGCACGCCTTCGCCGCCGCGCTGTCCGAGCGGCTGCCCGACTGGAGCTTCCCGCTGCCGCCCGGCGGCCTCGCGCTCTGGGTGTCCACCGGCGGCCTGTCCGGCGCGGCACTGGCCCAGACCGGGGAGCACGCCGGGATCCGGATCGCCGCGGGCAACCGGTTCGGCTCGGACGGCGCCTTCGAGCACCACATCCGGATCCCGCTCACCGTGCCCGCCCCGGCCGTCCCGGCCGCCGTCGAGCGGCTGGCCGCGGTGGCCGCCCGCGCGGCGGCGGGCGGCCGGCTCGTCCCGGCCGACGAGGGCCAGGCGCTGGCGGTCTGACCGGCCCCAGCGCCGCCGCGAGTTGACGGACCGTCAGCAGGGGGTGTTCGAGCGGCCGCGCCAACCCGTAACCGGGAGCGCGAACTTGGCCACCAGCCGGTCGGTGAACGGCGCCCGGTGCAGCCGGGCCAGCCGCACCGGCGTCTGCCCCCGGCGCACCTCCACCCGTGCGCCGGCGGGCAGTTCGACCGAACGCCGGCCGTCGCACCAGAGCACTCCGTGCGGGGTCTTGGGCTGCACCTCGACGGCCAGCACCGAGTCCGGGGAGGTCACCAGCGGCCGGGCGAACAGCGCGTGCGCGGAGATCGGCACCATCAGCAGCGCCTCCACCTCCGGCCACACCACCGGCCCACCGCCGGAGAACGCGTACGCCGTCGAACCGGTCGGCGTCGCGCAGACCACCCCGTCGCAGCCGAAGTTGGAGACCGGACGGCCGTCCACCTCGGTCACCACCTCCAGCATCCGCTCCCGGGAGGCCTTCTCGATCGAGGCCTCGTTCAACGCCCAGTCCTGGTGCAGCACGTCGCCGTTGGTCCGGACGATGACGTCGATCGTCATCCGCTCCTCGACCTCGTAGTCGGCGTCCACCACTCGCTCGACCACCACGGCCAGGTCGTCCCGCTCGGCCTCGGCCAGGAAGCCGACCCGGCCCAGGTTGATCCCCAGCATCGGCAGCCCGTGCGAGCGCGCCAGCTCCGCACCGCGCAGCAGCGTCCCGTCGCCGCCGGCGACCAGGATCAGCTCGCAGCCGTCCGCCGCGCCCGGCCCCTCGGCCACCTTCTCGACCCCGCCCGGCAGGTCGAGGTCCACCGCCTCGGCCTCCAGCAGCCTGATCCGCAGCCCCGCCTTCAGCAGCCCGTGCACCAAGCTCTCGACGCTGCGCAGCGCCGCCTCCCGGCCGGTGTGCGCGATCAGGAAGACCGTGCGTTCTTCATCGCTCATGCCGCTGCCCTCTCCCTACGCCTGCCGGGTCGTCCTCGGCCCGGTGCGGCCCCGCCATCCAGCATGGCGGGCCGGACGCTCGCAGAGCACCCTATCGGGGCCCCTCCGCCACGGCCCGGTCCGCGTCCGCGGGGTCCAGCTGCGGGGCGTCCCGGCGCATCCAGAGGAAGTACTCGACGTTCCCGGACGGACCCGGCAGCGGGCTCGCGGTGACGGCCCGCACGCCCAGCCCGAGCTCCCACGCCTGCCCGGCCACCTGGCGCACCATCTCGGCACGCAGCTGCGGGCTGCGCACCACCCCGCCACTGCCCAGGCGCTCCTTGCCGATCTCGAACTGCGGCTTGACCATCAGCACCAGGTCCGCGTCCGCGGCGGCGCAGGCGGCCAGCGCCGGCAGCACCAGGCCCAGCGAGATGAACGACAGGTCGCCGACCACCAGGTCGACGGGGGTGCCGCCGATCGCCTCCGGGGTCAGCTCGCGGACGTTGGTGCGGTCCATCACCGTGACCCGCTCGTCGCTCTGCAGCGACCAGGCGAGCTGCCCGTAGCCGACGTCCACCGCCAGCACGTGGGCGGCCCCGGCCCGCAGCAGCACGTCGGTGAAACCGCCGGTGGAGGCGCCCGCGTCCAGTGCCCGGCGGCCCTCGACCACCAGGCCCTGCGGCACGAAGGCCGCGAACGCCCCGGCGAGCTTGTGCCCGCCGCGCGAGACGTAGTCGGGGTCGTTGTCGTCCTTGGCCACCACGACCGCCGCCGAGGTCTCCACCTGGGTGGCCGGCTTGGTCGCGGTGGTGCCACCGACGGTCACCCGGCCGGCCGCGATCAGCTCGGACGCGTGCTCACGCGAACGGGCCAGCTTGCGGCGGACCAGCTCCGCGTCGAGTCGGCGTCGTGCCACTGCCACTGGTACTTCAGCTCCTACGGGTCCTGCGGATCATTCCTGGTCGAGCGCGGCCAGCGTGTCGGCGAGCCGCTGGTGAACATCTTCGTACACCGCGACGTGCGCCTCGGCCGGGACCCCGTCCAAAGCCTCCAGCCGGGCCAGCCCGGCGTCCACCCCGGGGTGCCCGGTGGGCAACAGCGCGACACCGAGCGGCTCGACCGCGCCGACCGGTGCGACCAGTGCGACCGGCTCGAAACCGCTCTCCGCCGCTTCTGCGGGCGCGCTGGTCTCACTCGTCCCGGACATCGGGCTTCTCGGGCTTCTTCGTGCTGGTGGCCTTGCGGACGGTGGTCTTCTTCGTCGCCGTGCGCTTGGCGGCCGCCTTGGGCTGGGGGGCGTCCTGCTTCCGCTGCGCGGTCTTCCGGACGGTCGACTTCTTGGCGACGGTGGTCTTTTTAGCGGCCGCCTTCTTGGTGGCGGCCTGCTCGGCGGTGGTCTTCTTCGCCACGGTCTTCTTCGCCGTGGCCTTCTTCGCCGCCGTCCCGTTCACGGCCTGCTCGGCCACCGCCGGGGGCGGCACCGGGGGCACCGGAGCGACCGGGGTCACCGGGGTCACCGGGGGATCGACCTCGACCGGCTCGTCCACCTCGACCCGTTCGGCCACTATCGGCTCCGCCGCCACCCGCTCGTCCTCGAACTCCCAGCCGCGCCCGAACAGGTCGTCCGCCCGCGGCGCAGGCACCGGCTCCTCCGCCGGGTACCCGGTCGCGTACGGGTCCGCTCCGGGCGCCGCCCCGGTCGGCTCCTCCTCGACCTCGCGCAGCTTGCTCTCCAGGTAGGCCAGCACCACACCGACCTTGGTCACCTGGTCACCGACCTTCTCGAAGACCTTCTCGACCTCGCCCCGCGCCACCCCGACGGCCAGGTCCACCCCGGCCCGCCCGGCCGTGACGGCCTCCTCCGCCAGGGTCTGCAGCGTCTTCGCCGACGGCGGGAACTGCCCGCCCAGCTTGCGCTCGACCTCGGCCACGTCGACGCCGGTCTTCTCCAGGACCGCGGCAGCCGTGTCGACGACCCGCTTGCCGACCTCCTCCACCACCACGGCGGCGGCCACCACCGCTCCCCGCACCGTCCTCGGCAGCATCCGGGTGCCTCCTCCGCGCCTACGCGCGTCTCGCTCCGTCGCCCTCGGCACCCAGGCGATTCCGGGCACCCCACTGACGACGCTACCGCCAAAACCCTCCTGAGGTACCGTGGCCGGCAGTCCGCACCGTAGTGACCCGGGGAGGGAGCGAGCGCCATGGCGAACGCCGAGGAGTGCCGGGAGGCACTGGAGCAGCTGAGCCGGAACATGGCGAACTCCACCGGGGACGTCCGCAAGGCAGCCGCCCTCGACCGCTCGCTCAGCTGCCGGATCACCGACCTCGGCCTGACCTTCACCGGACAGCTGCGCGACGGCCGGATCCACGACCTGGTCGCCATCCCCGGCGCGCCCACCGAGCAGGCCGCGATCCGGCTCACCATGGCCAGCGACGACCTGCTCGCGCTGGTCGGCGGCGACCTCAAGTTCGCCTCCGCCTGGGCGAGCGGCCGGGTGAAGCTGGAGGCCGGCTTCCGCGACCTGCTGCGGCTACGCACCCTGCTCTGACGCCCTGACGCCCTGACGCCCTGACGCCCGGGGCCGACGTCGGTACGGACGTCCGCGTCAGACGCCTGCTCCAGACGCCCGCCTCAGACATGCGTCCAAGACGTGCGCATCAGACCCCCCGGGCGACCGATTCAGACGACCGTCTCAGACGTCCAGGGCCGGGACGGCTGTCTCAGACCTCCGTCTCAGACCTCCGTCTCAGACCTCCGTCTCAGACAGCTCTCAGAAGCCGAGCTCGGCCAGCGCCTTCCGCCCGTCCACCGACCCACCGTCCGCCGCGTCCAGGGCCGTCCACGCCGCCGCGCACAGCGCCCGCAGCCCGTCCCAGCGGTCCCCGGCACCGGCCAGCCCCAGCACGCCGTCCGACGCCGTGGCGGTCCAGCCGCCGCAGACGAAGCCGTCGGCCGCCGCCGTCACCGCCGGCTGCGGGACCAGCAGGGCCCGCAGGTCGGCCGCCAGGTACGTCGGCCGGTGCTCGACCGGAGCCGCCAGCAGCTGCGCCGGGGTGGTCACCCCGGTGAACACCAGCAGGCTGTCCACCCCGCCGTTGAACGCGCCCTCGATGTCGGTGTCCAGCCGGTCCCCGACCACCAGCGGGCGCCGAGCGCCGGTCCGCAGCACGGTCTCCCGGTGCATCGGCGGCAACGGCTTGCCCGCCACCTCCGGCTCCACCCCGGACGCCGCCCGCACCGCCGCCACCAGCGTCCCGTTGCCGGGCGCGATGCCACGCGCCGTCGGCACCGTCATGTCGGTGTTGGAGGCGACCCACGGCAGCCCGCCGCGCACCGCGTACGAGGCCTCCGCCAGCTGCGCCCAGCCGACCGACGGGTCGAAGCCCTGCACCACCGCGAGCGGCTCATCGTCCAGCGAGCGGACCGCGACCAGCCCACGCTCGGCCAGCGCCTCCTCCAGCCCCAGCCCGCCCACGACCAGCACCTTCGCACCGGCCGGCACCTTCTCGGCGACCACCCGGGCCGCCGCCTGGGCCGAGTTGATCACATCCGCGGGCTCGGCCGGCACACCCAGCTCGGTCAGGTGCTCGGCGACCACCCGGGGCGGGCGGGAGGCGTTGTTGGTGACGTAAGCGAGCCGCATCCCGGCCGTGCGGGCGGCCGCCAAGGAGTCCACGGCGTGCTCGATCGCGTGCGGGCCGGCGTAGACCACGCCGTCCAGGTCCAGCAGCGCCGTGTCGTACGCCTCGGTCAGCGGGCGGTCGCTGCCGCCGGGGGTGGTGCGTCGTGCGGGAGTGGCCGTCTCGGTCATGCCTGCGCTACCTCATTCACTGCGGTTCGTCTGCTCGTCACTGCCCGCCCGCTCAGGCGTCGTCGTTGACGCCCTCGGGCTTTCCCCCGGGCTGCTGGGGAAGACCCGCCCCCGGCTCTCCGCTCGCGTCCTTCCGGTTCGCCGGAACACCCGGCAGCAGCGGGCCGAACGCCCCGGCGCGGGCCGCCAGCGTCGCCCGGGTCTGCCGTAGCGCCGCCCGGTAGTGGTCGGCCTCCGGCCGCATGGCCACGGCCAGCGCCAGGTGCTCGGCGGAGGTCTCGAAGTCGCCCAGCCGGGCCGCCGCGACGCCCCAGCCGAACTGAGCGTAGTCGTCCGAGGGATCGGCCAGGGCCACGGTCCGGAAGTTCTCCAGCGCCGCCGCGTACGAACCGACGTCGAACTGGGCCCGGGCCAGCGCCTCCCGGATGCTGCGCGAGTGCGGCTCGGCCTCCGCCGCCCGGGCCAGCAGCTGCTCGGCCGCCGCAGGGTGCCCCTGTGCCAGTAGCTGCGCGCCCCGGCGGAACCAGTCGTAGACGTCCCCTGACGGCTCCCCGGGCCGCCCCTGCGCCGGGATCCCGCCCGTGGGCACGTACTCCCCCGGCGGGCCGCCCTCCAGCCGCTCCTGTCCGTCCTCCATGCCCTACCTCGCCCTCGGTCGCACACCCGGCCCCACAGGGCGGCACGGGTATTCCGATCTCTCAACAACGCGTACCCGGTTACGATGCCCAGAATGAGCACACCCAGTGCAGAAGACGGAGTCGAGACTCCCGTGGGCGGCCCCGGCGATCCCGGGCACGTCGCCACCGCAGGCCTGTCCCTGTCCCCCTTCCGTGGCCTGCGCTACGTCCCCGACCGGGTCGGCGCGCTGGCCTCGGTGATGTCGCCGCCGTACGACGTCGTCGACCCGGGGCGTCGGCTCGACCTGGAGACGGCCGATCCGTACAACGTGGTCCGGCTGATCCTGCCCCGGCCCGAGCCCGAGGACGGCGGCGACCGCCCCGACCGCGACACCAAGTACCGGCATGCCGCCCGGCTCCTGTCCGGCTGGCAGCGCGAGGGCATCCTCGCCGCCGACCCGGAGCCGGCGATCTACGTGTACGAGCAGCGGGTGCCCGGCGACGGCGACACCCCCGAGCTGCTCCAGCGCGGCCTGATCGGCGCTCTCGCGGTGAGCGGCCCCGAGGCCGGCGTCGTCCTCCCCCACGAGGACGTGATGCCCCGGCCGGTCGCCGACCGGGTCGGGCTGATGCGCACCACCCGGGCCAACCTCGAACCGCTGCTGCTCACCTACCGCGGCCACGGCGACGCCTCCGACGTCATCGAGCGGACCGTCGAGGGCGAGCCGCTGCTCTCCACCGCCACCAGCGACGGCACCCACCACCGCCTGTGGGCCGTCACCGACCCCACCGACCTCGCCGCGATCGGCCGCGACCTGGCGACCTGCCGGGCGCTGATCGCCGACGGCCACCACCGCTGGGAGATGTATCTGCGGCTCCAGCGCGAGCACCGCCACCTGCCGCGCAGCCCGTGGGACCGCGGCATGGTGCTGCTGGTCGACACCGCCCGCTACCCGCTGCGGGTCCGCGCCATCCACCGCGTGCTGTACCGCCTGCCGGTGGCCGAGGCGCTGGAGCAGCTCGGCGACCAGTGGAAGGTCAAGGAGGTCCCCGGCCCGCTGCCCGCCGCCCTCCAGGCCCTCGCCGAGCAGAAGCGGCACGGCGGCAACGGCTTCGTCCTCACCGGCGGCGACGGCGTCTTCTGGCTGCTCGGCGAGCCCGAGGAGTCCCTGCTCGATGCGACCGTGCCGCACGACCGGCCCGAGGAGTGGCGCCACCTGGACGCCACCGTGCTGCACGCCACCCTGCTCGACGCGACCTGGCACGTCCCGGACGGTCCCGACGACATCGGCTACCTGCACACCGCCGCGGCCGCCGAGCGCGAGGCCGCCCGCACCGGGGGCACGGCCGTGCTGCTGCACCCGGTCCGGGAGAACGTGGTGCGGCGGCTGGCCGAACAGGGCGTCACCATGCCGCGCAAGTCCACCTCGTTCGGGCCGAAGCCGGCCACCGGTCTGGTGCTCCGCAGCCTGCCGATCGGGTAGCCCGCCGCCGGAGCGGTCCGCCGCGGCGACCGGAGCCCGAACGCCGTGAGGCCCTGCCGATCCCCGAAGGGAACGGCAGGGCCTCACGGTGTTTCAGGACGTTCAGCTCCGGGCGTCGCCCTTGGCCTCGGCCTGCTCGGCCTCGGCGGCCTCGGCGTCCTCGGCACGCTCGGGCACCACGCCGTCGAACTCCTCGTCGATCTCGAGGTCGTCCTCGTCGTAGAACTCCTCGACGTCCTCTTCGTCCTCGAAGATCACGCGGTCGTCGGCGACGTCGCCGGTGCGCTTCTTCACCGGGGCGTCGGCCTGGTCGGCCTCGTCCTCGGCCAGCTCCGGGTCGAGCGCGTCGGTGAACTCGACGCCGTCGATCTCGGCCAGGCGCTCCGAGGCGTTGGTCGTACCGTCGGTGTCGGCCTCGGCGGCCTTCGCGAACCACTCACGGGCCTCGTCGGCACGGCCGGCCGCGATCAGCGCCTCGGCGTAGGCGTACCGCAGACGCGCGGTCCACGGGTGCACCGCGCTGGAGGCCAGCTCCGGGCTCTGCAGGGTGACGACGGCCGCGTCGAACTGCTCCATGTCGCTGCGGGCACCGGCCGCCACCAGGCGCATCTCCACCTGGCCGGCCTTGTCCAGCTGCTTCACCTCGGGCTCGCCGGCCATCGCCAGCGCCCGCTCCGGACGGCCCAGACCGCGCTCGCAGTCGGCCATCACGGGCCACAGGTCGGCACGACCGGTCATCCGACGGGCGGCGCGGAACTCGGTCAGCGCCTCGGAGTACCGCTGGGTCATGTACGAGGCGAAGCCGGCCGCCTCACGGACGGCGGGCACGCGGGACGCCAGCCGCAGCGCGACGCGCGAGTACTGGTACGCCTCCTCCGGCTCGCCGTCGAGCAGGCGGGCCACCATCACCAGGTTGCGGGCGACGTCGTCCGCGAGGGTCTTGGGCAGGCTCTTGAGCTCCTGGCGCACGTCCGCGTCCAGCTCGAAGCCGGTGACGTCCTCCGGGATCGGCAGGCGCCTGACGGGCTCGAAGTTGCCGCGACGGTCGTCGTAGTCCTGACGGCCCCGGTCGCCACCGCGGTCGTCACGGCGGTCATCGCGACGGAAGCCGCCACCCTGGGGGCGGTCGTCCCGGCGGAAGCCGCCACGGTCGCCGCGGTCACGGTTGAAGCCGCCGCCGGAGGGGCGGTCGTCGCGACGGAAGCCGCCGCGGTCATCGCGGTCGCGGTTGAAGCCACCGCCCTGGGGACGGTCGCCGCCACGGTAGCCACCGCGGTCGCCGCCCCGGTCATCGCGGTCACGGTACGACGGACG
>NZ_JBVJQR010000028.1:0-86434 GCF_055608425.1 Kitasatospora sp. NPDC036934
CCATGGCATGGCTCGGCGGCTTCCGCCGGCTCCACCGTCGGTACGAACGCAAGGGCGAACACTTCGCCGCCTTCGCCAGCATCGCCGCAGCACTCGTCTGTCACCGCCGACTGTCCAAATGAGATGACTTCTTAGAGCTCGTAACACGATCTCGTGGATACGGGCTGGTGGGCCGTGTCCGGTGTGACGATTCGTCCGTTGGTGGGGCGTGAGTGCTCCCTGGATGGTCGATGACGAGTTGTGGGCGCTGATCGAGCCGGTGCTGCCGCCATGGCCGGAACGCTCGCCGGGGCCCCGGCCGGTGGACGACCGGCTGTGCCTGCAGGGAGTGCTGTTCGTGCTGTTCACCGGCATCACCTGGCAGCAGCTCCCACCGGAGCTGGGCTTCGGCTCCGGGCAGACGTGCTGGCGGCGCCTGTGCCGGTGGACGGAGGCCGGGGTCTTCGACCAGGTCCACCGGATACTGCTCGCCGAACTGAACGCCGCCCGGCGGATCGACTGGACACGCGCCTGCGTGGACGCCTCCCACGTACGCGCGAAAAGGGGGGCGCCGGGGTTGGCCCGTCGCCGGTCGATCGCGGCAAGTCGGGCAGCAAGCACCACCTGATCTGCGACGGCAGCGGAACGCCACTGAAGGTCATCACGACCGGCGGCAACGTCCCCGACGTCACCCAGACCCTCGCACTGGTCGACGCGGTCCCGCCCGTGGCCGGCCAACCCGGACGCCCGCGAAAGCGGCCCCAGGCCCTGCTCGGAGACAAAGGCTACGACAGCAGGCACGTCAGGCGGGAGCTGGCCAGACGCCGCATCCTGCCCGTCATCTCCCGACGCGGGGAACCGGACATCCAGGGTCTTGGGAAGCTCCGCTACGTGGTGGAGCAGACCTTCGCCCTGCTCCACCAGTTCAAGCGCCTCGCCGTCCGGTGGGAACGCCGCCTCGAACTGCACGACTCACTCGTCTCGCTCGCGTGCGCGCTGATCTGCTGGCGACGGCTCAACAAGCCGACGGCGCAATCGTGTTACGAGCTCTACGGAAGATAACCCAGGCGCGGGCGTACTCACACCAGTAGGAGGCGAGCGGGGGCTTCCACTGGTCCGGGCCCTGGTCGCCCTTGCTGCGGTTGGAGGCGGCGGAGACGGCTACGAGCTGGCTGTGCGTCAGGTCGTTGGCGGAGCTGGGTCACTGACTCAGCCGCCGTTCGTCCCGCGAAGACTTCTGGCGCCCCTGGTCAACTGCCGCGTGCCTTTGTTAGGTTGCGCCGGAACCGACATTCGGCCACTTCCCTCTTCGGGCCGTAACGGTCATCTCTCTGATCCGCTTACACCGTTTGGGAGAGTCATGCGCAAATTCAGAGTGTGGCACGCCGCGATCACGGGCGTCGTCGCCCTCGCCGTCGCCGCTGTGCCCGCTGTCGCGGCCGGCGTTCAGGAGCAGCCCTCGTCGACGACTGCCGGGAGCGACGCGTTCTACACCTACAACGGCAGCAAGCCGCTGTCCTCGTACAGTCCCGGGGACGTGCTCAAGGTCCGGACGCTGCCGTACCACGTCCTGGGTATCGCGACCCCCCTCCAGGCGACGCAGCTGCTCTACCGCACCACCGACGCGCAGGGCCACCCGTCCGCAGGCGTGACCTCCGTGCTGCGCAGCCCTGGCGGCGACGGCCGCAAGGTCGTGTCGTACCAGTCGTTCTACGACTCGCTCGACCCCGAAGACGGTCCGTCCCGGGCGGTCGCGGGCAACGTCAAGCTGCCCGGCGGCTTGATCGCAAACGGCGAGTCCACGCTCGTGGCGTCGCTCCTGCTGTCCGGCTACGACGTCGTCCTCCCTGACACCGAGGGGCAGGCCGCCCACCTCGCGGCCGCCCGCGAGTACGGGTACAACACGCTGGACTCCCTGCGTGCCGCTTCCAGCGCGGCGTCGAGGACCGGCATCAGCCCCGACGCGCGCGTCGGCCTCATGGGCTACTCGGGCGGCGCCGTCGCGACCAACTGGGCCGCCTCCCTCGCGCCCGAGTACGCCCCTGACGTCAACAAGCGCCTGGTGGGATATGCCGAGGGCGGGGTGCTCGTGAAGCCCTCGCACATCCTCAGGTACATCGAAGGCAGTCAGGTGTGGTCCGGGCTCATCCCGGAGTTGCTCATCGGGCAAGCGCGTTCGTACGACTTCGACCTCAAGAAGTACCTGAACGACTACGGCAAGCAGCTGGTCGACGAGCACCAGCACTCCTCGATCGCCGACGTACTGGGCCACTACCCCGGTCTGACGTGGAAGAAGATGGCGAAGCCGGAGTATGCGAACCCGAACTCCGTGCCCGAGCTCGTCGAGGCGGTCAACAAGGCCAACCTCGGCCTGGCACCGACCCCGACTGTCCCCGGCTACATCGGCCAGGGTAACGCCGGCTTCCTCGAGGGAACCACGAGCAACATCGCGGGCATCGGCTCGGGCGACGGCATCACGGTCGCCGGGGACACACGGGCGCTGGCGCGGAAGTACTGCGCCGAGGGCGCCGTGGTCTGGTACCAGCAGTACGACGCCCTCAGCCACTTGACCGCGCCCATGGCCACGGTGCCCACCGCGCTCGCCTGGCTGCGCGCCCGGTTCGCCGACAAGGAGGCCCCATCCTCCTGCGGCAGCATCGCCGAAGGCAACTCACTTGCGGCTGACGAGACGGTCCCCGCCGGATGAGGACCTGACGGGGGCCGCAGCGAACTTCGCCAAGACCGCTTAGTACTCCAGCCGGACTTCTCCGTTCCCGCTGGTCAACGGCCTGGGAGTGGGGAGTGTAACGGTCGGACGAGCTGTCAGGGGCGGTCTTCATGAGACCGCCCCTCGATCGTGTGCAGGCGGCGTTGATAGTGGCAACGACGGGCGACTGCCTGGCGCGTCCGGCGCCAGATGGACCGGTTCAAGGCATGAGCGCGAAACGCGTGCTGCGGCGGACGCGAGCCGTGGGGCCGGCCGTTTGCCAGGAGTCGCCGGATCTCCGCCACGGTGAGGTCGACCAGGGTGCGGGAACCGTTTCTGCAGTGGTGGCTGGCCAACAACGGCCAGGTCGGCGGCCGCCGGGTGTCAGAAGAAGTGCGCGGACACCTGGTAGGCGTCCGCGACCGCACCCACCGAGGCGTAGGTCGCGAACAACGCCACCGGCCGCCGCCTACGGGCGGCGTCCGGGAGCCACAGGGCGATCTGCAGCGGGTTCGCTCCCGCGCACCCCGCGCGGCAGCGCGCCAGGGGTGAGGGAGCAGACCGCGTGGATCCGCCCCGACCGGCCCGCCTGCTGCCAGGAAGCGACCATCTGCACCAGCAGATCCAGCGTGGGGACCACCACCAGGACCGTGCCGCGCGGCGCCAGCTTCTGCGCGGCCGCAGCGCCGACGTAGCTCTTCCCGGACCCGGTCGCCATTTGCGCCGTCACCTGCAGCCCCGCCGGTTGGGCGGGCAGCGGATGGGGCGTCAGGCCCCGCACGATGATGGTGACGATCCGGCCCGCATGCGTCCGGCCGACGTGCAGGCGCTGGCGTGCCACCATCACGACGCCGTCGTTAAGGACCTTGCGCTCACCGTGACGGCGGCGGGCCTGCACCGACGAGGAATTCCGCTTCCTGGCTGATCTTGAAGCGTGCGCTAGCGCGTCGGCCATGTCCGCACCGATCACGGCGACCTGCTGGCGACGGCTCAACAAGCTGACGGCGTGATCGTGTTACGAGCTCTTAGCAGATGACCTCGGGTCGGCCAAAACGCCTAACCGTGTGAACCTCTCGGCACTAGGTCGTCGCGCAGAGGAGGCCCCCGTGGCTCGGCAGTTCATGAACGTCAGGGAGACCGCGGAGTACCTGAACATGTCCGTTCCGTGGGTGTACCGGGAGGCGCCCCGCGTGGGTCTCGTGCCGTACAGGTTCGGGACCGGGAGGAACGCGAAGCTGCAGTTCAAGGTGGCGGACGTTCAAGCGTGGGTGAAGCAGCAGCGCATGTCGGCCGCTTGACGCCGCTGCTGCCGGGAAGACGGGGTGGGCCTGCCCGGCTGCGGCAGGCCCACCCCGTTTGGTCAGGCAGCGAGTCTGAGGTCGAGGAGCTGGGCGGCGCGGCCGATGGAGCCGGGCATCAGGTGGCGGTAGATCTTGAAGGTGACGTCGATGCTCTTGTGGCCCATCCACTCGGCGACGTCGGTGATCGGGATGTTGTGGGTGAGGCAGTTCGAGGCGAAGAAGTGGCGGTTGCCGTACATCGTCATGTCATCGGGGATGTGAACCAGCCCGGCCTGCTTGATCCGCTGCCACTGGTTCTGGATGTAGTAGTACGGGAATGGCTTGCGGAGGTCCTGGGGGTGACGGAGGAGGTAGCCGTCGACGGTCCCGTACTTGTCGGCGTACCACTCGATCGTCTGCTTCACCCGGGCGGGCAGCGGGACGTCGCGGTACTCACCCGCTTTGCGGTGCTTGAGGGGCGAGTAGTCCTTGGTGGTCTGGTTGACCTGCTCGGTGACGCGGTAGACGTCGTCGGCGACGATGTTGGCGAGGTTCACGGCGAAGGCCTCGCCGTTGCGCAGACCGCAGCCGCTCATCAGATCGACCACCAGGCGGAAGGTGTCGTCGCCGGCGGTGCGTATCGCCTGGAGCTCGGCCGGGGAGGGGATGACGGCGCGCTTCGGGTCGTACTGGGGCGGCTTGACGCCGTCGAACGGGTTCTCGTCGTAGAGGCCGAGGCGGTGGGCGTCGAGGAGGATCGCCTTGAGCTTGTCGAAGGCGTTGGACTGGGTGGCGAGGCCGACGCCGTTGCGCTCCATGGTCTGGATGAAGACCTCGACGACCTTGTGGTCGAAGGTGCCCATCCGGCGACTGCGGAAGGCGGGGTACAGGTGGTGCTCAAGCAGCGAGTCGAGGTGGCGGAGGGAGGCGGCGCCGAGGTGGCGCTGGCCGGCCTTCCACTCCTCGACGTAGGGCTCGAACTGCATCGGGCCGTACTTCTGGATCCGCTCCGCCTTGCGCTGGCTCTGCGGAGCGTTCTTCCGGGCCTGGTACACCTCGATGAGCCGGGCCTTCGCCTTGTCCTGCGTGGCGAAGCCCGACTCCTCGGTCTGCCGTCCAGCCGCGTTGCGGTACCGGATCTTGTACTCGTGCGAGCACCTCGACCACCGGCTCTCGGGGTGCTCGCACTCCTTGAAGAAGCTGCCCATGCCGCGGACGAGGTTGATGGTGGCCATGGTTGTCGACTCCCGGGTGCCTTGCTGACCTTTTGCTGACCCCGGATGGTCGATCAAGCCCCTGAGCTAGGAGGAAACGGCAGTGCGGTGGTATGTGGTGGAACTTCATCTGCCGATCCGGTGAGGAGGTCGTACACGCGTGGCAGGGTGTAATCGGGCTGCCAAGTACCGTTACGTCCTGGGTGAATTCCAGCAGTGGGTTGGTGACGGCCTCGCGCCACCGCGCGCGGTGACGGTCGGCGTGAAGCCGGAAGTACACGGTCTCGCGGCGCTCGTCGGCCGTGGTGCCGAAGTGGCCGCCAATGTTGTGGGCGAGCCTGAGACCGCCTACTGCACTGGCCGGACCGGCAACAGCTGGGCGACGCGCCTCATTTGCATCTCGGCACAGGCCATCCGGGAGGACCGAATCCTCGACGGGATCCTTGCCACTGACGGCGACATCCGACGCGTTTGGGATCTCTTCGGCCTCACGAGTTGGGCGCCCGCCGGTACGTCGAGGCCGCCGAGCAGCACCGTCTCGCTTCGAGCCCCGGGCGGACGCTCCGCCCGGGGCCAGGTCGAGTTGGCATCGCGACGCGACCTGACCGTGCAGTTACTCCTCGGGCGGGAACCCGTCAAGCAATGGGGCGCCGTGACTTAGCATCACCTCTGTGAGGGCCCGCCATTCGTCATTCTCCTCCACCAGGAGCATCTCGCGGGTGATCCTGTTGAAGATCGTCGGGATATCAACGATTTTGCCCGAGTAGAGGATCCAACCGGGCTCCGAACCATCCCAGAGATAGGCGTACTCCTCCGGATCACCCGTTGCGTGGCGTGCCGACGACATCCCATGTCCTTCCGCCTGGATTCATCACAATGCCTTCCGTGTCGTACTGATATACCCTGCCCCCCGGCAAGGGTGTCCCAGCTGCGGGGGCAGGTCTTCGATCCGGCACCGGTCACGACTCGACGAGCTGCTGCCTTCCGGAGGCGGCGTCGAATCCGTGGGTGGAGAATGCGGGCCCACCGGCCAGATACGCCTCCATCGCGGTTTTGGAGGTCGGGAACATCGGGCTGGGCAGGACGCCTGCGGCGGGGCGCCAGCGCACCTCCAGGTGCTTGTCCGGTTCGACGTTGACCAGCTCGCCCGTGAACTCGCTGGTGGCGAAGACGAACAGCAGGAACCCGCCGCGCCCGTCCCAGCCATCCTTGGCCTGAACGGTGTGCACCAGGCGGAGGTCGGACGGCTTGGCGATGAGCCCGGCTTCCTCGCGTAGCTCCCGGGCGGCAGCATCGGGGATCTCTTCCCCGGGGTCGACCTTTCCACCCGGGATCGTCCACGCGGGCCCTGGGGTCCAACTGCGCTGCCCGTACAGGAGGGTGGCGATCCGGTCGGTGTTCAGGTCGTGGGCGATGACGCCGACCGACAGCCTGCTCGTCTCGTGCATCAGGTGCTCCTGGTTGAAGGTTGAGGGGGCGATGGAGGGGAGGCGACGGTCGAGTAACCGCGCTTCTACGTGTCGCGCGGGGGCAACTGGGAGAGCGCGGTCTCACGCATGATGCGGTCGACCGTGTCGTGGAGGGTGCTGTCGCTGCCGATGACGGTCTCGATTCCGCCGGGAAGGACGTCGTGTTCGCGGTACCAGTCGCGCAGTTCCCGCTCGGTGACGGCCGCCGCCAGGTACTCGGGATCGGTTTTCGAGGCGTGCCGGACCAGTGTTTCGTCGATCGGGATGTCGAGGTAGTAGCAGCGGGTGATGCCGCGGTGTTCGTCCACCAGGCGTTGGAGCATCTCGCCGTAGTGATCGGCGTACAGGATGCCTTCGAGGACGACGTGGTAGCCGGCGCCCAGGGCGTACCGTGCCACCGTGTCGATCAAGCCGATGTTCGCGCCGCCGGGCCGGTCCCGTTCGCGCAGCACGGTGCGGCGCAGGTTGTCCTGCGCGACGATGGCCAGGCCCCGACCGAACCGGTCCCGGATGCCCGCCGCCACCGACGATTTGCCCGACGCCGAGTTTCCCCGGACGACAACGAGCCGGGTCTCCGCGCTCCCCGCAGGCGCCTCGGCGGCCGGGAGCCTCGGGTGGCTCGTGGTGCTCATGCCGGCCATCCGACGGCGGACAGCGGGCGGCCGGCGGTGATCTGCGCGAGCGCGTCGGCGGTGTAGCCGACGATCGGCTCCGGAAGCCTCTCCAGTGGCAAGAAGCGGAGGGCGGTGCACTTGTCCGGTTCGCGGTTGGTGATCGTGCCTGTGTACGCGCGGGGAGTGAAGAACAGCTGGAGGCGTCCGGCACCGTCGTCGGCGTCGAGGTGGTGGAGGGTGTGCACCAGGTCGAGGTCCTCCTCCCGGATGGTGATGCCGAGTTCCTCGTCGGCCTCGCGGGCCATACCGGCCAGGACGGACTCTCCCGCTTCGAGGTGGCCCGCCGGAGCGTGCCAGTGCTGGTCGGCGAAGGTGGTGTTGGCGCGCTGTCCGAGCAGCACCCGGCCGTTCTCGATCAGGACCAGGTGCACTCCGACACCCGTGTTGTGCGGCACGGGACGGTCTCCTTCCCAGGGGTGAGGGAACCGGTGCGGGGAGCGCGGCCGGTTCAGGGCATGGCGAAGCTGCGCCTCAAACTGGTGATCGTTCGTCGTACATGAGTGCGCAGGCAGGTGTCCCACCGTAGGCGTCTCGGCGGGGCCGCGTCGGCGTGTCGCGGCAGAAGCCACACGATCCGGTGAACAGCCCCAACTCGTTATACTGAGAAGGCGGTTGCTGGTCGACCGGGGCAGTGTGCCACGGGGGACTGACAATCGCGCCACGCTCGGCGGGAGGTGGGCGTTCACGCCTCCGCCAGGGCGGTGATTCGGCTCCGGAGGCGCTCGGCGTCGCGGAGGCTCCTGTGGCTCTCGTACTGCCCGAGGCTGGCGGTGTACCAGCCGCGGGCGGCGCCCAGGAGCCCTGAGCGTCCCGGCTCGTGAAGCACACGCCCGCCCTCGGCGCGGGAGTGGCTCGTCTCCTGGGAGGAGCCCAACGAACGGTGTGACCCGGTTGGGTTGAGTTGACGACGGCCGGCGCAGGGGCGAGCCGGTCGCCGCCCGGCGGAATCGGCTGGACCGGCACGGCTGCCCCGCGTCCGGGGCACGACGGTCCGGCCCCGATCAGGGGAGCGGAGCCACGCGCGTGTGCAGACCCTCGCCCCGTGCCGTGGCCGGGTGCTCCCGCCAGTGCGGCGTTCGGGCGGACCTGCCCGGAACGGCTTCCGATGGAAGGGGGTGCGGCGGGGCGCGGGGTTAGCCTGGCCCGCATGTACAACGACGGTCTGGTGACGTGCACCGCGCGTGAGCTCGTGATTCGCCGGTACTACTTCCCGCTGGCGTCCGCCAAGCGCATTCCGTACTCGCGGATCCGCGGGCTGCAGCAGGTGCCGCTGACCCGGCTCGGCGGGCGCTGGCGGATCTGGGGCTCCGGGGACTTCGTGCACTACTTCAACCTCGACCTGGGGCGGGTGGACAAGAGCGTGGCCTTCGTCCTCGACCTCGGCGGGCGGGTCAAGCCGGTGATCACCCCCGACGAGCCGGAGCGGCTGGTGGCGGCGATGGCCGCGCACCGGATCGAGGTGACCCGGGGTTAGCCCAGGGCGGCGCGGGGTGGGCGGGGCCAGTCGGGGTGGTTCTGGTCGATGACGTAATGGTGGCCGTGCTGCCAGCCGCCGTCGGCGGCGGGGCGGGCGCCGGTGAGGTGGGGGTGGTCGGCGGGCAGGTCGGTGTGGAGGTGGGGGAGGGCGTCCGGGTCCCGGGCGGGCCACAGGGTGGTGGCGGCCAGTGCGGCGGCGAGGGCGACCGTGCCCAGGACGAGGGCGGTGACCGGGAGGCCGGCGCCGGCGGCGAGCCAGCCGGCCAGCGGGTAGGTGAGCAGCCAGCAGCCGTGCGAGAGGGAGAACTGGGCGGCGAAGGCGGCGGGCAGGTCCGGGTCGGCGGCGGAGCGGCGGACGACCCGGCCGGCCGGCGTCAGCACGGCCGAGCTGCCGGTGCCGATCAGGGCCCAGGCGGCCAGCAGGGCGTACCAGCTGCCCGGGCCGGCCGGTGCGGCGGTGATCGCGGTGGCGGTGGCCAGGACGCAGGGCAGGGCGTAGGCGGCGGGCAGCATCACGGACCGGTCACCGATCCGGGCCAGCAGCCGGGGGATCAGCAGTGCGGCGAGCATCGAGCCGACGCCGTACGCGCCGAGGGCCAGCGAGACGGCTCCGGCGGGGCGGTGGAAGTGGTCGCGGACCACGTTGACGGTGTCGACGAAGACGATCGCGCCGGCCGCCGCCACCGCGAGGTCGAGCGCGAGCAGCGCCCGGAGTCGCGGGGTGGCCCGGAACAGCCGGGTGCCGAAGGTGGCCTTGCGGTAGATCCCGTCGGTGCGCCCGACCGGACCGGGCGCGGGCGAGGTCGCGGGCTTGGGCAGGACGGCGGAGAGGACCAGGGCGGCGGAGCCGAGGAAGCCCGCCGTCGTCCCGATGAACAGCCAGTTGTAGGTGACCACGGACAGCAGCAGTGCGGCGAGTGCCGGGCTGAACAGTGATTCGAGGTCGTAGGCAAGCCGGGACATCGACAGCGCCCGGGTGTAGTCGTGCTCGGCGGGCAGTACGTCCGGGATGGTGGCCTGGAAGGTCGGGGTGAAGGCGGCGGAGGCGGCCTGGAGCAGGAAGATCAGGACGTAGACCTGCCACACCCGGTCGACGAACGGCAGGGTGAGGGCGACGGTGGCCCGGGTGAGGTCCATCGCGACCATCAGGGTGCGGCGGGGGATCCGCCCGGCGACTGCTCCGGCGAGCGGTGCGACGGTCACGTAGGCGACCATCTTGATCGCCAGTGCGGTGCCGAGCACCGCCGAGGCGTCGGCGCCGGCGATCGAGTACGCCAGCAGCGAGAGCGCCACGGTGGCCAGGCCGGTGCCGACCAGGGCGACGACCTGGGCGGTGAACAGGTGGCGGTAGGCGCGGTTGCGCAGCACGGTCGGCATGGCCCGTCCCGGGGCGGTGAAGGGGGGTGATGGGGGTGACGGACCCATGATAGGCAATGTGTGCGTACCTGTGCACCTGTTTGCCGGGAACCGGCCCGACGCCGGTGGGGCGCCGGGCTCAGTCGTGCGGCGGCAGGTGGCCGATCTGGTGGTCGGCGACGTTCAGTGCCTCGTCCACCAGGCGGCGCAGGTGTCCGTGCTGCAGTGAGTAGACCACCCGCCGGCCGTCCTTGCGGGTGGCGACCAGTCCGGCCAGTCGCAGCTTGGCCAGGTGCTGGCTGACCGAGGGTCGGGCGGCGCCGGTCGCCTCGGTCAGCGTGGTCACGTCCGCCTCGCCCCGGCCGAGGCGTTCCAGCAGTGCCAGTCGGGTGCGGTCGGCGAGCAGCGAGAGCACGGACGCGGCGACGTCCAGCCGCGCCTCGGCCCGCCGTTGCGAGCGGTGTGCATCTGCCATCGGGGTGCTGGAGCTCATGGCGCCATCGTAGGGCGGGTGCGCAGGTGCGTTCATGAGGACGGGTCGGGTGGCGGCGCCCGCGGTGGGGTCAGCGGGTCGGCTGCTCGACCGGCTGCTCGGCGTCGGCGGGCGCCGGGGCGGGTTCGAGGTCGCCCAGTCGCGGGATCGCGAACAGCGCGGCCAGGATCAGCGCGCCCGCCATGACGACCGGGACGCGGATGCCGATGGTGGAGCCGATCACGCCGCTGAGGGACGCGCCGATCAGCATTCCGATCCGCATCAGCATCAGGTAGCAGCTGTTGACCCGGCCGAGCAGTTCCTTCGGCACGGTCTGCTGGCGCAGCGAGATCGCCTGGACGTTCCAGATGACCACCCCGAAGTTGCCGACGGCGAACAGCGGCGCCACCACGAACACCGAGGGGCTCAGGCCCATCAGCAGCAGCGCCGAGCCCATCAGCACGAAGGAGAGGGTGATCCGGGCCCGCCGGCCCAGCCGCTCGCTGATCCGGCCGGCCAGCATGCTGGCCGCCGTGCCGCCGGCCACACCGGTGGCCAGGACGGCGCCGTACGCCCAGGTGGGCTCGCCCAGGGTCCGGGTGACCAGCAGGGCCATCATGGTGATGCCGAGCGAGGAGGCGCCGGCCGCCAGGGCGGAGAGCGAGGCGACCAGGCGCAGTTGCTTGTGCTGGTACAGCCAGCGGACGCCGTCGCGGACCTCGGTCATCACCCGGCGCTCGGACTTCGCCCGGGGGGCGCCGGAGCGGCCGGTCGCGGCGACCAGGGCGGCGGCGAGCGCGAAGGACAGGCCGTCCACCGTGAACGGGTAGCCGGCGGCGACGGCGAACAGGGTGGTGCCGACCAGCGGGCCGATCATCCGGCCGACCAGCAGGCCGCCCTGGAGCCGGCCGTTGGCGACGTCCAGTCGGTCGGAGCGGACCACGTCCGGGATGGCGGAGGTGGCGGCGTTGACGAACACCGTCTCGCCGCAGCCGAGGATGAAGGCCAGGGCGGCGAGCAGGGCCAGCGGCGGGGTGGTGGAGAAGACCCAGGCGGCGAAGCCCAGCACGATGGCGGCCCGGCCGAGGTCGATCGTCCACATCAGTCGGCGGCGGTCGAAGCGGTCGGCGATGACGCCGCCGAACAGGGCCATCAGCAGCCAGGGCAGTGATCCGGCCACCGCGACGACGGACACCGAGGACGGGGAGTCCGAGATGGCCAGGGCGAGCAGCGGCAGCGACGAGTCCCGCATGCCGTCGCCGACTGCTGAGATCGACGATGCCGACCACAGCATGGCGAATTTCCGGCCCAGTTGGGGCCTGCTGCGGTGCGCGGATGTCGTGGGGCTGGCTGAGGTCACCGACGCAGTATGGCATGACCGCTACAGCTTTGGTCGACCCTTCACAGAGCATTCCCAGCCGGAAGTCTCAGAGTCCGGAAACCCCCTTGACGAGGGTGGTCAGACCGCCCGCGAGGGCCAGTCCCAGCACCACCGTGCGGGCCCGCCGCTCCGGTACCCGGGCGGCCAGCAGCCGGCCGACCACCGCCCCGCCCGCCACCGCCGCGATCACCAAACCCCAGGCGGGCGCCGTCAGTTCGGGCAGTCCCTTGGCCGCCATCGAGACGGCGTTCACCACCACACCGTACAACTGGGCGTTCGGCACGAACTCCCGGGCCGTCCAGCCGGAGTTCACCGCGTACAGCGATACCGCCGGACCGCCCACCCCGGCCGCCGAGTTCATCAGCCCGCTGGTCGCCCCCGCCACCACCGCCCCGCCGACCCCGCGCAGCGCCGGGGCCCGCACCCCCCGGATCACCAGCAGAGCCGCCGCGCTGGTCAGCAGCCCGATGCCGACCAGGAGTCCCGGAGTCGGGACGGACGCCGCCACCCACGCCCCGGCCGGGACGGTGCAGGCGGCGGCGGCCAGCAGCGGCAGCATCGCCCCCGGCCGGACCTGCCGCCAACTCCCGGCCAGGCCGATGGCGCTGATCGCCAGCGAGGCGCAGTTCGCCAGCGTCACCCCGCCGTTCGGGCCGAGCAGCAGCACCAGGACCGGCGCCGCGACCAGGGCGAAGCCGATGCCGGCCAGCCGTTGGACGGACGCGCCGAGCAGTACCACCAGGCCCAGCAGCAGTTCACCGGCCCAGCCGCTCATCAGTGCTGGACGCCGGCGGAGAGCGAGAAGTCGGCGAAGTACGCCTGCTGGGTGCTCGCCGGGCCCCAGCTGGTGTCGTGGCCGCCGTAGAAGGTGGAGAACAGCACCCCGCCGAAGGGGATCGAGCCGATGCCGGAGGCGGTGCCGGTGGCGGCGTGCACCTGGCGGCCGTCGTACCAGACGGTGATGTCGCCGGTGCGGCGGTTCACCAGCTGCTCGACGGTGTGCCAGTGGTCGTCCGCCTGGAAGTGCCAGTCGCCCAGGCCCTCGTCCACGCCGTAACCGGTGGGGCCGGAGTTGCTCGGGGTGTACAGGTAGACCTCGCCGTTGTCGGGGCTGCCCTTGGCGGTGCGCCACATGTAGCGGGTGGACCAGCCGGCGCCGTGGTTGCCGCCGGACTCCTGGCCGATCGTCCCGCCGTACAGGCCCGGAAGCTTGCCGGCCTTGCCCCAGTCGCGGCCTGCGGGGAACCGGACGGAGTACTTGAGGTCCAGGGTGGGGCCCTGGGCGAGGGCGGACAGGCCGAGGGCGTTGAGGTCGGTGTAGAACTGGCCGCCGCCGGGGTTGGGGCAGTCGGTGCAGGTGTTGGCGGAGGAGCCCGCGCCGTACGTCACCCGCAGCGCCGGGCCGCCCCCGGGGGCGGCCGGGTCGTCGGCGGCGCTGAAGTCGGCGGCGCCCCAGGCGCCCTGGCCGGCCACGCCCCAGGTGTGCTGCCACTGCGGGGTGCCGTAGCCGCGGAATCCGGCGCTCCAGGCGACGGCTCCGCTCGGTGCGGCGGCGGGCGATGCGGCGGTGGTGGCGGCGGATGTGGAGCTGGTGGCCGTCCGGTCGCGGGCCCGGGCGGGGGCGGCCGAGCAGCCGGCGGTGGCGAGCAGGGCCAGCGCGGCCAGGGCGGCCAGGGCGGCGGTGCGCGCGGGGCGGTTCATCCGGGCTCCTCGGTCGGCGGTCGATCCGTACCGATCATGCCGTACGGCCGAGTTGTGCTTGGGCAAAGGAACGGGCAAGGACTGGGTGCGGGCGGTGGCCAGTGGCGGGCGGGGCCGACGGGAGGAGTCGCGGACTGGGCCGTGTGGCGAAAGTAGTTGCACAAGCACTATATGTGGCAAGGGCAATATTTCCTGCCCAGGCCTACCCTGGAATCCTGCACGTACTCGGAAGGAGACCGGGCCGATGACCGCCACGGATCCCGCACTGACCGCCCTCGCCAACGGATGGGCCGCCCTCTACGTCCTGTACGGCAGGATCGAGGCGCACATCGAGCGGGCCCTCCAGTCGAAGCACGAACTCAGCGTGCGCGAGTACTCGCTGCTGGAGGTGCTGGGCCGCCAGCACGACGGCGAGGGCGGCCACCTCCAGATGAAGCAGGTCGCCGACGCGGTCGTGCTCAGCCAGAGCGCCACCACCCGGCTGGTCTCCCGGCTGGAGGACCGCGGTCTGCTCGCCCGCTACCTGTGCCCCACCGACCGCCGGGGCATCTACACCGACGTCAGCGCTGAGGGGCTGAGGCTGCTGGCCGAGGCCCGGCCGACCAATGACGCCGCGCTGCGCGAGGCGCTCGACGAGGCGGGCCGGAACCCCGAACTGGCCCCGCTGGTCGCGGCGGTGGAGGCGGTGAAGCCGCCGGCGTTGCTCCGGCGGCCGTGAGCGAAGCCTGGGAGCCGGTTCGGGGTTCCGGCCGCGGGGCCCACCCGGGCCGGCGGATCGGGCGGATCAGTGGGTGAGGACGGCGTCGGCGGTCGCCGGCAGCGGATAGGAGTCCGGGTCGACCGGGCCCGGCAGGTCGGTGGCCGGGCGGCCCGGGGCGTTCGGGTCCGGCAGTGACGGCTGGGCGGGCGGGGCCGGGACCTGGTTGAAGGGCACGCCGGGCGGGGCCTGGACCGGGGCCGCGCGGCCGGCGGTGAGCGGGCTGCGGCTCTTGGCGTCGCAGGCGGCCAGGGTTTCCAGGCCGTCCGGGCTCTGGGTGCCGGGCTGACCCGGGGCGAAGTTGCCGGCGAAGCAGTTGCCCGGGTCGGCGGAGGCGAGGACGAGGTCCGCGCCGTTGCCCTCGGCGCGGTTGCCCTGGATCCGGTTGCCGCCGGCCGGGTGGCCGGGCGGGTCGGTGACGATGACGCCGGCCGCGCGGTTGCCCTTGACCAGGTTGCGTTCGACCCGGTTCGCGGTGCCGCCGCCGATCCCGATGCCGATGCCGAAGCCGCCGTCGGCCTGCTCGGGGGTGTCGGAGGCGTTGTTGTCGGTGACGGCATTGCCGGCGATCACCGCGCCGTGCTGGGGGGCGAGGGCCTCCAGGTCATTGGAGTTGACGGTGACGCCGACCCGGTTGCCGACCACCCGGTTGCCGAGGAACCAGAGGTTGTCCGAGGCGTTGGTGATCTCGATGCCGACCGCGTTGCGCTCCACGGTGTTGCGGCGGACCAGGGTGTCGCAGGGCTTGCACTGGCCGACGTAGATGCCGGAGTCGGCGCCGCCGGAGGCGTAGGAGTCCTCGATGATCCCGGCCCGGGCGTCGAAGGCGTAGATGCCGTACAGGCCGTTGTTGTAGGCGGTCACGCTGGTCGCCCGGAAGCCCTGGACGGGCGGGAAGCGGGTGGTGTCCAGCGGGTTGTAGGCGGAACCGCCGGCGCCGCGCTGCTGGAGCTTCTCGTCGGTGACGCCGGTGAACAGCACGCCGTTGGCGAGGTAGCCGTGCACGGTGAGGTTCTCCACCACCGAGCCGGGCCCGGTCACGGTGACGCCGTTGACCAGCCGGACGCCGCCGTCCAGCACCACGGTGTTGCGGTCGGTGCCGCGCAGCACGATCCGGGGCTTGGTGATCCGCACGCTCTCCTGGTACGTCCCGGGGGAGACCAGGACGGTGTCTCCCTCGCGGGCGACGTCCACCGCCTTCTGGACCGACGGGAAGTCCTGCGGGACGCGGACCACGGTGCCCTCCGGGTGCCGGGCGTCGGAGGAGGAACCGCCGGCGGTGGAGCAGCCGGCCAGGGCGAGGGCGGCGACCAGCAGGGCGGGGAGCGTACGGACCCGGCGCGCCCCGGGGCGGAGCGGTGGTTCGGAGGCGGATTGACGGGGAGTCAAAAGTTGCATACGGGGTGTTCTATCGTCTCCAATGTCGGTCATGCATGCCGAAACCGGAAAGGCGCGGAAACAGCCGGATGCCGTCAGGGGCGGTGTGGACCGGAGGGCACTGATCGCGGGCGGGGGTGCGGTGCTGGCCGCCGGGGTCGGCGCGGGGGTCGTGGCCCTCGGGCGGGGGCCCTCCGGCTCCCAGCCACCGCCCCCGGAGGCCCCCGTGGTGCCGTTCCACGGCGAGCGGCAGTCCGGGGTGACGGCCCCGCAGCAGCCGGCCACCCTGCTGCTGGCCCTCGACCTGGCGCCCGCCGCGACCTCGGACGGGCGGGCCGGCCTGCGCTCCCTGCTGGGGGAGTTGACCCGGGTGCTCGCCGAGGCGGCGGACGGCGGCTCGGCCGACCCGCGCCTCCAGGGTGGGGAGCCGGCCCGGCTCAGCACCCTGGTCGGGGTCGGACCGGGGCTGGCCACCCGGCTCGGCCTGAACGTCCCGCCCGCGCTGGCGGACCTCCCGGCCTTCCCGGGGGACCGGCTCGACCCGGCGCGCGGCGGCGGCGACCTGCTGGTGCAGCTGTGCGCCGCCGACCGCTGGCCGCTCACCGTGGTCGCCGAACTCCTCGGCGCGGTCGCGCGATCGGCCGGCGCGAGCGTGCGCTGGACCCAGCCCGGCTTCCTGCCGCGCACGCCTCCGGGCACCACCCCGCGCAACCTGTTCGGCTACAAGGACGGCACCGCCAACCCGAACCCGACGGAGGCCGACCAGTGGGTCTGGGGCCCGCCGGGCCCCCACCGGAACGGCACCGTCCTGGTCTACCGCCGCATCCGGATGGACACCGCAGGCTTCGCCGCCCTGCCCGAGGACCGCCGTGACCTGGCCATGGGCCGCCGCCTCACCGACGGCACCCCGCTCACCGGCACGGCCGAGCACGACGACCCGGACATCTACGCCAAGAACCCGGACGGCTCGTACGTCATCCCCAACAGCGCCCATGTGCGTCTCAGCAGCCCCCGGCTGGACTCCGGCGCCCGGATGCTGCGGCGCGGCTACAGTTACGACGACGCCCCCGACGACCGGGGCCTGCTGTTCTGCGCCTTCGTCCGGGACCCGGAGCAGTTCACCCGGGTGCAGAACCGGCTGGCCGCCAAGGACGCGCTCAACCCCTTCCTGGTGCACACGGCTTCGGCGGTGGCCTACGTACTGCCGGGAGCACGGGAGGGCGGGGTACTGGGCGATGGATTGTGGGGGTAGTGCGGGTGAGTCGCGAAGAGGAACAGCCGCTGACGGGCGGGAACGTCAGCGTCGGGGTGGTGCGCGTCGGCGACACCGTACGGCGCCCGGCCGGGCCGTGGACTCCGGCCGTGCACGCGCTGCTCGGGCACCTGCACGCGGTGGGTTTCCGGGCCGCGCCCCGGCCCCTCGGGCTGGACGAGCGAGGGCGCGAGGTACTGACCTTCGTGCCCGGCGAAGTGGTCTGGCCGTACGGCTTCGAGCTGCTGGCGCCGCGCGAGCGGCTGGCCGGTCTGGCCCGGCTGGTCCGGGAACTCCATGACGCCGTAGAGGACTTCACGCCTCCGCCGGACGCCCGGTGGCAGGTGCTGATCCCGGCGGACGAGGACGGGATCATCGTCCACCACGACCTCGCCCCGTGGAACCTGGTGGCCGATGAGGGCGGGCGGTTCGCCTTCATCGACTGGGACACCGCCGGCCCAGGCTCCCGGCTGTGGGACGTCGCCTACGCGGTGCACGGCTTCGTCCCGCTGCTGGCGCACCCGGACTGGCGGCGGTCCGACGCCGAGGCCGGGGAACGGCTGCGGGTCTTCGCCGACGCGTACCGGCTCGACGAGGCCGAGCGGCGCCGTCTGGTGCCGCTGCTGGGGCGGCGCACCCGCTCCATGCACGACTTCCTGCGCGACCGGGCGAGCCGGAGCGTCCAGCCCTGGGCGCGGCTGTGGGCGGAGGGGCACGGCGACGCCTGGCGTCGCGATGCCGAGTACATCGAGGAGCGCGAAGCGCACTGGGAGCGCGCCCTGTTGGACGGTTGAGCGGTCGGACGGCCGACCCCGTCGGCGGGCCTCACCGGCCGACGTCACCAGTCGACCGGGAGCGCGGCCGGGCTGCGGGTGGTGCCGCCCAGTTGCCAACTCAGCTGCTCCACCGGGGTGGTGAGGCGGAGGCCGGGCAGGGCGGTGGCCAGCCGTCGGAGCGATTCGCGCAGTTCGAGGCGGACCCGCCAGGCGCCGATGCAGTAGTGCGGGCCGGCGCTGAAGGCCAGGGTGGGGGCGTCGAGCGGGGCGGCGAGGTCGGCCGAGATCCCGGCGGGGTAGACGGCGGGGTCGCGGTTGGCGCTGCCGAGGCTGGCGGCGACGACGGCGCCGGCCGGGATGGTGACCCCGCCGACCTCGACCGGGGCGGTGGCGCGGCGGACGGTGGCCTCGTCGTCGCCCAACGGGATGAAGTGCAGCAGCCGTTCGGCGGTGTGCTCGGTGATGCCCGGGTCGGCCAGCCGGGGCCAGTGGTCGGGGCGCTCGCCGAGGAGGTAGACCAGGGCGTTGCCGAGGGCGCCGGTGACGCTCTCGTTGCCGCTGGCGGTGAGGCCGAGGACGAGGAAGGCGAGGGCGTCCGCGGGGATGCCGCCGTCCTGGTCGGCGGCCCGGACCAGTCGGCTGACCAGGTCGGGGCCGGGCGCCCGGCGCCGGCGCTCGATCAACTCCTCGGTGAAGGAGCGGAATTCGGCGAGCGTCTCGGCTTGTTCCGGGTCCGGACCGCTGCCCTGGGCGAGCAGGGCGACGGTCCAGCGCCGAAGTCGCCGCTCGTCCAGGCGGTCGGGGCCGTCGCCGTCCAGGCCCATCAGCCGGGCGGTGACCGCGAAGGGCACCGGCCGGGTGAAGGCGGTGACCAGGTCGGCGGGGGGTCCGGCGGCGAGCAGCGCGTCCACCGCCTGCTGCACGGCGGAGGCGACCCAGGGCTGCCAGCCGGCGATGGCGCGCGGGGTGAACGCCTTCTGGACGGTGGCGCGCAGCCTGCGGTGGGCGGGGCCGTCCTGGTTGAACAGCGAGGCCGGGTTGGCGGCGACGTCGGCGGTGGCGCCCGCGGTGCCGACCTCGTGCAGGTCGCTCCGGGTGAGGCGGGGGTCGCCGAGGACCTGCCGGACGTCGTGGTAGCGGGTGACGAGCCAGGCGGGGGTGCCGTCCGGGAGGGTGGTCGGGTGCGGCGGCTGGGCGGGGGTGACGGGGAGGCGGTGGAGCGGGGGGAGTGCGGCGGGCGGGGCGTCGGTGCCGGTGTCGGCTGCGGCGGAGTCCATGGAATCCTTCGGGGTCGGCGGCGCTGCTGGGCACGGGCATCCAACTGTCATATTTTCCGAGGGAATTGGACCCTTCGGGAGGTTTTCCCGTTTCGGCCCGATGGTACGCCCCCGAACCCTCCGTACGGTGTCTCAACGCCCGGAGGTGGGCTCCGGGCGGGTTCGGCCCGGGTCACCCGGTGAGCGCCCGCAGGTGCTCGGTGACGGTGGCCCGGTCGGCGGTGGCGCCGGTGAGCGAGACGTGGCCGTCCGGGCGGACCAGCACCACGGCGCCGCCGCGCAGGCCGTAGGCCCGGGCGGCGTGGCCGTAGGGGTCGCGGACGGTGGCCACCCGGAGGCCGGGGAGGTCGGGGAGCCCGGTCGGGCTCGGGAGCTCGGTCGGGCCCGGTCGGCCGGACGGGCCCGGGAGACCGGTCAGGGTCGGGTGGTCGCCGAAGGCCAGCAGGGTGAAGTGCGGGCCGCGGAACAGGTCGAACAGTCGGGTGGGGGTGCCGTCCGCAGTGGTGCACGGCGCGTCCGGGGCCCGGTCGCCGGCCCGGATGCCGGTGGCCACGTCCAGGTCGCGGCCGAGCGGTCCGCCGCGGTAGGTGATGGCGAGTCCGGTGAGGTCGGCGCCCTGGACGGCCATGGTGCGGAACTGGGCGGTCAGCACGCCGGCGCCGCCGCCGTCCGCTCCGCCGAAGGCCGCCTTGTGGTGGGCGGCGGTGGCCGCGAGGCTCGCCCGGGCGACCGGCATCCGCTCCTCCTGGTAGCTGTCGAGCAGGGCGTCGGGCGCGCCGCGCAGCACGGCGGCCAGCTTCCAGGCGAGGTTGTGGGCGTCCTGGATGCCGGTGTTCATCCCCTGGCCGCCCGCCGCGGACTGGCAGTGGGCGGCGTCCCCGGCGAGCAGCACCCGGCCGTCGCGGTAGCGCTCGACCAGCCGGACGGTGGGGCGCCAGACGGTGGACCAGATCGGTTCGTGCATCCGGACCCCGGGCAGGCCGGCCCGTTCGGCGAAGAGCCGGCGGAAGGTGTCCAGGGTGGGGGCGGGCAGTTCACCGTGCTCGTCCGGTTCGACGGCGGTGTGCACGGCCCACGTGCCGTCCTGGCGCATCGGGACGAGGGTCATGGCGCCGGCGCCGAACTTCGGGTGGTTCCAGATGTGCAGGTGCTCCGGGTCCAGGCCGTCCAGGTCCATCGACGCCATGATGAAACGTTCCTCCTCCCAGGTCTCGCCGAGGAAGGGGATGCCGGCCAGCTTGCGGACGCTGCTGCGGCCGCCGTCGCAGCCGATCAGGTAGCGGGCGCGCAGCGTCGTCGTCCGGCCGTCCCGGCGGAGGGCGGCGAGCACGCCGTCGGCGTCCGCGGCGTGGTCGACCAGCTCGGTGCCGGTCTCCACCGCGAGGCCGTACTCGGCGAGCCGGTCGCGCAGCACGGCCTCGGTCTGGTGCTGGGCGATCAGCAGCATCCCGGCGTACGGGCGGTCCGGGGAGGGCGGGTTGGTCGCCGCGGGGTCGACCTCCTCGATCAGTCGGGTGCCCCGGTAGGCGCGGACCCCGAGGTTGAGCGCCCCGCGGTCGAGGATCGGCTCGACCACGCCGAGGTCGTCGAACACCTCCAGGGTGCGCGGGTTGACGCCCTTGCCGCGGACGCCGGCGGTGCGGAACTCCCCGTCCCGTTCGATGATCCGGCAGTCGACCCCGGCGCGGGCCAGCCCGATGGCGAGCGTGAGGCCCACCGGGCCGGCGCCGACCACCAGGACGTCGGTGGCGGGCGCGGTGGTGGCGGTGAAGTCGTCGGTGAGTGCAGTGCGCATGGTGGACGCCCCCTGTCCAGTCGGCCATAAGATACGGCGCGTTTCCTGTCTTGGACTGTAGACTTCCCCCACTAAGAAACGCAACGTATCTACGAGAGTCGGGTGCGGAAACCGGTGACGAGCGGCAGAACGGGCTCCCCGCGGCGGCGGCGCGGGGGCGAACTGGAACAGGCGATCCTGGACGCCGTCTGGGCCGAACTCACCGAACACGGCTACGCCCGGCTCACCATGGACGGCGTCGCCGCCCGCGCCCGCACCAGCAAGCCGGTGCTCTACCGCCGCTGGCCGAACCGGGTCGAACTGGTGATGGCCGCCCTCGGCCGCAACGCCCCCGACTACCGGGAGCCGCCGGACACCGGCGACCTGCGCACCGACCTGTCGCAGTTCCTCGGCAGCCTGCTGCACCGCTTCGACGATCTGCCGGTCGAGGGCGTCCACGGATTCCTGGTCGACCTGATGCGCGACCCCGAACTGCGCTGCGTCTTCCGCGCCGGGCTCACCCACGAAGGACCGGTGGAGACCCTGGGGGTGATGATGCGCCGGGCCGTCGACCGGGGCGAGGTCGACCCGGCCCGGCTCACCCCGCGGGTCGTGGCGCTGCCGCTCGACCTGCTGCGCGACGCCTTCATGATCGCGGGAGAGGTGCCCTCGGACCGGGTGGTCGCCGAGGTGCTGGACGAGGTGGTCCTGCCGCTGCTGCGGGCGCCGGTGGCGGGCGCGGGCGGGGTGGACACCCCTACCCCGTAACGCGCCGCACCCCCGGCGGGCGGATGCCGTCGGGGGTGCGGGGTGCTGCGGGGTGCGTCGGTGGCCCTGACCCTATGAGCGGACCAGGCGGGCGATGGCCTGATTGGCCTCGCGGACCTTGGCGTTGGCGTCCTGGCCGCCCTCGGCGATGGCGTCGCGGACGCAGCATTCGATGTGCTCGTCCAGGAGTTGCAGGGCGAAGGACTGGAGGGCGCGGCTGGCGGCGGAGACCTGGGTGAGGACGTCGATGCAGTAGGTGTCCTGCTCGACCATGCGCTGCAGGCCGCGGATCTGGCCCTCGATGCGACGGAGCCGCTTGAGGAAGTCGTCCTTGTGGGGGCTGTAGCTGGCCATGGCCGTCTCCGGTTCCTGTGCGGTGAGGAGGCCTCTCACTCTACCGGGGCGCGGTGGGAGGGGAGTCGGCCCGGACGGGCGTCGGCGGACGGGAGTTGACGCACCGGAGTCGCCGTACCGGAGTCGCCGTACCGGAGTCGCCGTCCGGGCTGACGGTGGGTCAGGCGCCGAGGCGGCCGATCAGGTCGTAGCCGGCCTCATCGACGGCGGCGGCCACGTCGGCGTCGGTCAGCGGCGCGGTGCTGTCGACGGTGACCTGCCCGGTGGCGAGGTCGACCGCGACCTCGGTGACGCCGGCGACCTTCTTCAGCTCGGCGGTCACCGAGCTGACGCAGTGGCCGCAGGTCATGCCCTTCACCTGGAACACGGCGCGCTCGGCGGCGGCCGTGGCGGGGGCCTCGGCGGCGCCGGTGCCGCACGAGCCGCAGCAGGAGCCCTCGGTGGCGGCCGGCTCGACGGTGACGGTGGTCTCGCTCATGGTGTGCTCCTGTCGTCGGTACGGGTGTCGGTCGTGCGGGTGTCGGTCGTGCGAGCGACGCCTTCCGGAGTGGCCCGGGGGCCGCTTCGATGATGAAGATACCATACCCCCCTAGGGTAAGTGGAGCGGTGTCGGGCTCCTCGCCGGCCGGCGTACGTGCGGCCAGGGCGGACGGTGGGGGAGTGTGACGGATGCGCGCCCCCGGGTGGGAATCTCCCCGCCGGTGGAGCGGCCACGGCCCGTCGTGGCAAGTGCGCACGGCCCGTCATGAAGGGTGGGACTCGTCAGCGCCGCGGCGGCGGATGGCGGTGCGTCACGGTTCCCTAATACCCCGTACGGGTACATTGTCGCGGACCGGGACCGAGAGAAGGTGGGTTGCCATGCGCGCGATCCTGCACGCGCTGTCCGTCGCCGGGTCGATGACCTGGGAGATCACCTGGGCGCTGATCCTCGGCTTCCTGCTCTCCGCCGTCGTGCAGGCGGTGGTCCACAAGTCCACCGTCGTCCGGCTGCTCGGCGACGATCGGCCGCGCACCCTCGCCGTCGCCTCGGGGCTGGGAGCGGCCTCCTCGTCCTGCTCCTACGCGGCGGTCGCGCTCGCCCGCTCGCTGTTCCGCAAGGGCGCGAACTTCACGGCGGCGATGGCCTTCGAGATCGCCTCCACCAACCTGGTGGTCGAACTCGGCGTGATCCTGGCGCTGTTGCTGGGCTGGCAGTTCACGGCGGCGGAGTTCGTGGGCGGTCCGGTGATGATCCTGCTGCTCGCGCTGCTGTTCCGGCTGTTCCTGCGGGACCGGCTGCTGGCCGAAGCCCGCGAACAGGCGTCGTACGGGCGGGCGGGCTCGATGGAGGGCCACGCGGCGATGGACATGTCGGTGGCGGGATCCGGGCCGTTCGCCCGCCGCCTGCTCTCCCCGCGCGGCCTCACCTCGGTCTCGCACGTCTTCGTGATGGAGTGGGCGGCCATCCTCAAGGACCTGGTGATCGGGCTGCTGATCGCCGGCGCCATCGCCGCCTGGGTCCCCGACTCCTTCTGGCAGGCCTTCTTCTTCGCCGACCACCCGCTGGCCGGAAAGCTGTGGGGCCCGCTGGTCGGGCCGTTGGTCGCGATGGCGTCCTTCGTCTGCTCGATCGGCAACGTGCCGCTGGCGGTGGTGCTCTGGAACGGCGGCATCAGTTTCGGCGGCGTGGTCGCGTTCATCTTCGCGGACCTGCTGATCCTGCCGATCCTCAACATCTACCGGAAGTACTACGGCCGCCGGATGGCCCTCTTCCTCCTGGGCACCTTCTACACGGCGATGGTGGCCGCCGGCTACGTCGTCGAGTTCCTCTTCGGAGGCCTCGGCCTGATCCCGGACCAACGCGACGCCGAGATCCCGATGTCGGGCGTCGAGTGGAACTACACCACCTGGCTCAACATCGCCTTCCTCCTCCTGGCGGCGGCCCTCCTGCTGCGCTTCTTCCGTACGGGCGGCGCCGCGATGCTCCGCATGATGGGCGGCTCTCCGGACGCGAGCGAACACGCGGGCCACGACGGCCACCACTGAGGGGTCCGCACGAGGAAGCCGGATCCGCTGAAAAGCGGCTCCCCCGCCCGCACGGTTCCCCCTGCTGCGGTCAACCCCTGGTGTGACACGGTCATCGTGCAGTACTGGTGTATCGTCCCGGCGAAGCACCAGGAGCGGAGGGAGCCAGTCATGTCAGCCGGCACGTGGTCGGAGCTCCTGACCGGCTCCGAGCGGCTGACCGCGCTCTACTCCGGCCGTTCCGAGCTGCCGCCCCTGGAGCACCTGGTGCTCAGATCGGTGCAGTTGAGTCCGTACGGGGCCGGGGTGAGGCTGCGGGTCGAGTTCCCGCGCTTTCCGGACCTGGCGCCTGCGGGTTGGGTGGAGGCCGGGTGCGACCGCTTCGAGGTGCAGATCGAGTTCACGGGTGTGGGGGAGGACCTCCGGATGCGGGGTACTCCCGACGGGACCGTGGTCGATGTGCAGCTCGCCCCGTTCGTCGAGGGCCGGGAGCGGCGGATCGCGGTCGCGGTGAGCGGCTCGGCGTTCTCGCTGGAGTTCACCGCGCACGCGGCTCTCAAGGCCGGGCACCTCAACGCCTACCGGTCGTCCGGTGCGGCGGATCCCTACACGGCCCGAAGGTGGTTCGAGAGCCGGCTCGACCAGCGCCTGAACCCGGACCGGGTACTGCCTCCCACGACCGCGAAGGCCTTCTATGAGTGGTGACCAGGACTGGTCCGCCGAGCTGACCAGCCCCGAGACGGTCCGGGCCGTACTCGGCTGCCCGCCGCCACCGCTGAGTGCGTATGAGCTGACCTCCGTTCTGATCGACGAGCGCGAGACCTCGGTCACTCTGAGATTCTTCGCCTTCGGCGTCCCGGCCGGGGCCGTGGGCCTGTGGGAGGAGCGGGGCCACAACGCGGTGGGGTTCGTGCTGGTGTGCCTGGGGGTGACGGACTTCGAGGTGGACGCGTGGTCCGGTTGGCCCACGACCACGGCCACCCTCGCGGGAAAGCGGGTCCTGCTCGGCGGCCGGGGCAAGCACATGTCCTTCCGCGCTGCCGAGATCCGCGCCGAGCCCCCGACCGGCTGGCTGGCCAGCCGGTCGCAGTGAGGTCAGGTGGCGCTCGGGAGGTGGCGCGCCGCCGTGAACCCGGCCAGCGTACGGAGGTTGGCGAAGTAGGACGCGCAGTACTTCGAATCGATCAGCGGCACGACCTTGTCGAGGCCGGCGATGCACGACCAGAGACCGGCGATGCCGCTCTCGTCGAGTCCGCCGTCCAGTTCCGTCCGGGCACCGCCGTCGTCGCAGCGGCGGGCGAGGGCGGCGTCCTCGTCGAGGCGGGCCCGGAGGAAGTCGGTGATCTCCTCTGCATGACACCAGGGGGTGCGGAACTCCCGCTCTGGCCAGCGGGTTTCGGGTGCGGCGGCGGCGGGCCGGGCGATCCGCGGGGGATCGCCCGGCCCGTACGGCTGAGGCTCAGTGCCGGTGGTCGACCAGTGCGTCCGTCGACACGGTGAAGGCGGCGGTGTGGACGGTGCCCTGGTGCTGGAAGTCGAGGAAGAGCCGGTAACTGCCGCCGCTGGGGGCGGTGGTGGTGAAGCCGATCTCGGGGCCCGGGGTGGTGGTGTCCGGGTGGACGTGGAGGTAGGCGAGGTCGCCGGCGCGCAGGGCGACCAGGTGGCCGTAGGCGCCGAGGTAGGGCTGGAGGTCGGTGACAGGGGCGCCGTCCTTGCCCACGGTCAGGGTGAGGTGGCTGCTGCGGCCGGGGGTGAGGTCGCCGCCGAGGGTGACGGTGTAGCCGTCGACGGTGACGGTCCGTCCGGTGTCGGGCAGCGGGGCCGGGCGCAGGTCGCCGGCGGCGTGGAGGTCGGCGCCGAGGGTGAGGCCCTCGTCGGCGCCGGCCGGGGTGAAGTCAGCGAGGATCCGGTACTCGCCGGCGGCGGGGACGGCGGTGGTCGCGCTCCAGGTGCCGTCGGCGGCGAGAGTCGGGTGCAGGTGCTGGAAGGTGGAGAGGTCGCGCGGGGCGACGATCAGGTGGAGTTCCTTCTCGTGCTGCTGCTGGTAGGCGGTGACGGGCTTGCCGTCGGCGCCCAGGATGCGGAACCGCAGGTCGGTGGGGGAGCCGGCGGTGACGAAGGGGGTGTCGACGCTGAGGGTGTAGCCGCGCTCGGAGATCTGGAGGCCGCCGGGGAGGTGTTCGGCGGTTGCCCCGCCGCCGGAGTCGTGCTCTGAGTGCTCCGTGTGCCCGGCGTGGGCGGCGTGGGCGGCGGGCTCGGGCGCGGGGCCACTGCCGGTGGCGTGGCCGACGCCGAGGGCGAGGCCGAAGGCGGCGGCGAGGCCGGCGGTGAAGGCGGTGATGCGCAGGGCGGTGTTCATGGCGGGGTTCTCCTCGATCAAGGGGGGGCGGGTTCAGGCCCGCATGAGCCGGGCGATGGCCTGGGAGGCCTCGGCGACCTTGGCGTCGGCCTCGGCGCCGCCGTCCGCGATGGCGTCCTGGACGCAGTGGGCGAGGTGGGAGTCGAGCAGGTTCAGGGCGACGGACTGGAGGGCCTTGGTGGCGGCCGAGACCTGGGTCAGCGTGTCGATGCAGTAGGTGTCGGTGTCGACCATCCGCTGGAGGCCGCGGATCTGGCCCTCGACGCGGCGCAGTCTGCGCAGGAGCTGGTCCTTCTCGTTGTGGTAGCCGGCCATGCGGCCCTCCTCTGGGTTCCGGCGGGGAGTGCCACGAGTGAATACCCCATAGGGGTATCAAGTCAAGCGGGTCACCGTCGCGGAAAAATACCCATCAGGGGTATCTATCAGGGCTTGTCTCTCGTACCCCCTGGGGGTATAAATGGACCTGGCACCGCCCGATACCCCTACAGGGTATGACGGCCCGGCCGGGCAGACCAGGCGGAACAACTGTCACGAGGAGCAACGATGACCACGCAGGCACCCGCCTCCACGGAGGTGGAACTCTCGATCGGCGGAATGACGTGCGCCTCGTGCGCCGCCCGCATCGAGAAGAAGCTCAACCGGATGGACGGTGTCTCGGCCAGCGTCAACTACGCCACCGAGAAGGCGAAGGTCGCCTTCGAGGGCGAGGTCGGGGTTGCCGACCTGATCGCCACGGTCGAGGCCACCGGCTACACCGCCGCCCTGCCCAAGCCCCCGGCCGCCGCCGTCGGCGAGGGCGCCGAACCGGGCGAGCCGGCCGACGAACTGGCCCCGCTGCGCCAGCGCCTGTTCACCGCGGTGGCCCTGGCCGTCCCGGTGATCGCGATGGCGATGGTGCCGGCCCTGCAGTTCGACAACTGGCAGTGGCTCTCGCTGACCCTCGCCGCTCCGGTCGTCACCTACGCCGCCTGGCCGTTCCACCGGGCGGCTTGGACCAACGCCCGGCACGGCGCCGCGACGATGGACACCCTGGTCTCGCTCGGTACGGGCGCCGCGTTCCTGTGGTCGCTGTGGGCGCTGTTCTTCGGCGACGCCGGGATGCCGGGCATGCGGCACGGCTTCGAGTTCACCATCGCCCGCAGTGACGGTGCCTCCAACATCTACCTGGAGGCGGCGGCCGGGGTCACCGCCTTCATCCTGGCCGGGCGCTACTTCGAGGCCCGCTCCAAGCGCACCGCCGGAGCCGCCCTCAAGGCGCTACTGGAGCTGGGTGCCAAGGACGTGACGGTGGTGCGCGGCGGAGCCGAGGTGCGGATACCGATCGCCGAACTGGCGGTGGGCGACCGCTTCGTGGTCCGCCCCGGCGAGAAGATCGCCACCGACGGCACGGTGGTCGAGGGCGCCTCCGCTGTGGACGCCTCGATGCTGACCGGCGAGTCGGTGCCGGTGGAGGTCGGCGTCGGCGACGGCGTCACCGGTGCGACCGTCAACGCGGGCGGTCGGCTGGTGGTCGAGGCCACCCGGGTCGGCGCGGACACCCAGCTCGCCCGGATGGCCAAGCTGGTCGAGGACGCCCAGAACGGCAAGGCCGCCGCCCAGCGGCTCGCCGACCGGATCTCCGCGGTCTTCGTCCCGATCGTGATCACCCTCGCGGTGGCCACCCTGGGCTACTGGCTGGGCACCGGCGAGGGCTGGACGGCCGCCTTCACCGCCGCCGTGGCCGTGCTGATCATCGCCTGCCCGTGCGCCCTGGGCCTGGCCACCCCGACCGCCCTGCTGGTCGGCACCGGCCGCGGCGCCCAGCTGGGCGTGCTGATCAAGGGCCCGGAGGTGCTGGAGTCCACCCGCAAGGTCGACACCATCGTGCTGGACAAGACCGGCACCGTCACCACCGGCCAGATGACCCTGCTCGCCGTCCACACCACCGACACGACCACCGAGGCCGAGGTGCTGCGCCTGGCCGGCGCCGTGGAGCACGCCTCCGAGCACCCGATCGCCCGGGCGATCGCCAACGCCGCCGCCAAGGCGGGCGAACTGCCCGCCGTCGAGGGCTTCGAGAACGTGCCCGGCCTGGGCGTCCAGGGCGTGGTGGACGGCCACGCGGTGGTGGCCGGCCGGGAGGCGCTGCTCAACGAGTGGTCGCAGTACCTGCCGGAGGTACTGGCGGAAGCCAAGCGCAAGGCCGAGTCGGCGGGCCGCACCGCGATCGCGGTCGGCTGGGACGGCGAGGCGCGGGCGGTGCTGGAGGTGGCGGACGCGGTCAAGCCGACCAGCGCCGAGGCCATCGCCAAGCTCCGCGCCCTGGGCCTGACCCCGGTGCTGCTGACCGGTGACAACACGCTGGTCGCCGAGGCGGTCGCGGCCGAGGTCGGCATCGCACCGGAGCACGTGATCGCCGAGGTCATGCCGCAGGACAAGGTCGACACCGTCAAGCGGCTGCAGGCCGAGGGCAAGGTCGTGGCGATGGTCGGCGACGGCGTCAACGACGCGGCCGCTCTCGCCCAGGCCGACCTCGGTTTGGCCATGGGCACCGGGACGGACGCCGCGATCGAGGCCGGCGACCTCACCCTGGTGCGCGGCGACCTGCTGGCCGCGGCGGACGCCATCCGGCTCTCCCGCAAGACCCTCGGCACCATCAAGAGCAACCTGTTCTGGGCGTTCGGCTACAACGTCGCCGCCCTGCCGCTGGCGGCGGCCGGGCTGCTCAACCCGATGATCGCGGGGGCGGCGATGGCCTTCTCCTCGGTCTTCGTGGTCGGCAACAGCCTCCGGCTGCGCCGCTTCCGCTGAGCACCACCCATCGCGAGCGCCGGGGCCCCGGAACCGACAACGGTTCCGGGGCCCCGGCATGGGCGGGCTCCGGCATGTCCGGGGCCCTCGCGCACCACCGGCGGCCGCTACCCACCGTGATGGCTGGCGCGGCGCGGTTCGAACGCTGATTCGTCCGTCCTGGCCGGCCATGACCGATGCTTGGTGGCGGTTTTGCGGTTACTTGGGGGTTCGCTCACCGTAGCCCTACCCTGCCGCGACCGGATCGAGATGTGACGCTCCGACACTTGTTAGGCAAGCCTTTCCTGCCTTAGGTTCTCGTGCCGTCGGGCCGCCGGTCCTCGCTTTCCGAGGGTTACGGCGGCCGCTCCCTGCCCTTCCGGAGGACCCTCGCCATGCCCGGTACCGTGCGCCCCCTCGCCGGCCTGTCCCTCGTCGCGGCCTGCGCCCTCGCGCTCACCGCCTGCGGCAGCTCCGGCGGCGGCACCGCCTCGCCCGAAGCCACCGGCACCGCCCTGGCCGGCCAGACCATCACCGTCTACAGCGGCCAGCACGAGCAGACCGTCAAGGCGCTGACCGAGGACTTCACCAAGCGCACCGGCATCAAGGTCGAACTGCGCTCCGGCGACGAGGCAGAGCTCGCCAACCAGATCCTCCAGGAGGGCGACGCCTCCCCGGCCGACGTCTTCTACGCCGAGAACCCGCCCGCGCTCACCGTCCTCGGTGACAAGGGACTGCTCGCCAAGGTCGCCCCCGACACCCTCAAGTCCGTCCCCGCCGCCGACAGTTCCGGCAACGGCGACTGGGTCGGCGTCTCCGCCCGCAGCTCCGCCTTCCTGGCCGGCACCGGCAAGGCCGCCGACACCGCGCCGCCCGCCTCCGTGCTCGACCTGGCCAAGCCCGAGTGGAAGGGCCGCCTGGGCATCGCCCCCAGCGAGACCGACTTCGCCCCGGTCGTCACCCAGGTCCTCAAGGCCAAGGGCGAGGACGCCGCCAAGCAGTGGCTCAAGGGCCTCAAGGGCAACGCCAAGGTCTACGACAGCAACGAGACCCTCTCCGCCGCGATCAACAGCGGCGAGGTCGAGGGTGGCGTCATCGACCACTACTACTTCTACCGGATGCGCGACGAGAAGGGGGCCGCCGGAACCCACGCGATCCTGCACTACTTCCCCAAGGGCGACCCGGGCTCGCTGATCGACGTCTCCGGCGCCGGCGTCCTCAAGCACGGCAAGCACCAGGCCGCCGCCCAGGCCTTCCTCGGCTACCTCGCCTCCGCCCCCGCCCAGACGGTCATCGCCGACTCGGCCAGCTACGAGTACCCGCTCGTCGCGGGCGTGCAGGGGAAGCCCGAACTGCCCGCCCTGGACGGCCTCGGCACCGTCGCCGACCCGGCCGCGCTCGGCGACGGCAAGCAGGCGCTGGGCCTGCTCCAGGACGCCGGACTGCTCCAGTGACCTTCCCCCGGCGTTTCGAGGGCCCGTCACCGCGTCGGCGGTGGCGGGCCACCGGCCTGCTCGCCCCGCTCGCCGTCGCCGTCGTCGCGGTGGTCGCCTCCCCGCTCGGCTTCGTCACCGCCCAAGCCGCCCAGGCCGGTTGGGACCAGACCCGGCGCCTGCTCGGCCGCCCGCTGATCGCCACCCTGCTCTGGCACACCCTCTCGCTGGCCGCCGCCGTCACCCTCGCCACCGCCGTCCTCGGCTTCGGCGCCGCCTACCTGGTCGAGCGCACCACCCTGCCCGGCCGCCGGGCCTGGACCGTAGCGCTCGCCCTGCCGCTCGCCGTACCGGAGTTCGTCCGCGGCTACTCCTGGGTCTCGCTGTTCCGCTCCGTCCACGGCTACTGGGGCGCCGCGCTGGTGATGACCTGCTCGCTCTACCCGCTGGTGTTCCTCCCGGTCGCGGCCGCCCTGCGGCACGGCGACGCCGCCGCCGAGGAGGTCTCCCGCTCGCTGGGCCGCGGCCGCCTCGCCACCCTGTGGCGGGTCACCCTCCCGCTCACCCGGCCCGCCCTGGCCGGCGGCGTGCTGCTGGTCTCGCTCTACCTGCTCGGCGAGTACGGCGCCTTCGCGATGCTGCGCTACACCACCTTCGCCACCGCCGTGTTCACCCAGTACAAGCTGGGCTTCGACGCCGCCTCGGCCTCGCTGCTCACCCTGGTGCTGGTCGGCCTCGCCCTGCTGCTGGTCGCGCTGGAGGCCTGGGCCGGCCGCCGGGCCAGGGTCACCCGGCACGGCGCGCTCGCCCGCCCCGCCCAGCCGGTACGGCTCCGCGGCTGGACCGTCCCGGCGCTCGGCGCCCTCGCCGCGCTGGTCGGCGTCTCCCTCGGGGTGCCGCTGTACGCGCTGGCGTACTGGCTGATCAAGGGCAGCTCCACCACCCTGCCCTCCGCCTCCGTGCTCGGCGCCACCCTGGCCACCCTCGGGTACGCGCTCGGCGCGGCCCTGGCCGCCACCGCCGCCGCCGTCCCGGTCGCCCTGTACGGCTGGCGGCGCGGCACCCGGCCGGCCCGCGCCGTCGAGCGGATCGCCTACCTCACCCGGGCGCTGCCCGGCATCGCGGTCGCCCTCGCGGTGGTCTTCTTCGCCGTCCGCTGGGCCAGACCCCTGTACCAGCAGCCGCCGATGCTGATCCTCGGCTACGTCCTGCTGTTCTTCCCGCTGGCGCTGACGGCCGTACGCGCGGCCCTCGCCCAGGTGCCGCCCGGCGTCGAGGAGGCGGCCCGCTCGCTCGGTACCCGGCCGCTCGCCGTCCTCGGCCGGGTCACACTGCCGCTGGTGCTGCCCGGCCTCGGCGCCGCCGTCGCCATGGTCGGCCTCACCGCCTCCACCGAACTGACCGCCACCCTGCTGTTGCGCCCCACCGGCACCCAGACGCTGGCCACCCAGTTCTGGACCTACACCAGCGGCCTCGCCTACGGGGCGGCGGCGCCGTACGCCGCGCTGATGGTGGCGCTGTCCGTGCCGTCCGTCCTCCTGCTGACCCGCCGTAGCCTCGGGAGTGCCTCATGACCGGTCTGTCCGTCGTTGACCTGCACGCCGCGCACGGGCGCAGCCCGGTCCTGCACGGCATCGACCTGACCGTGCCGGACGGCGCTCTCGTCTGCGTACTCGGCCCCTCCGGCTGCGGCAAGTCCACCCTGCTGCGGGTGCTGGCCGGCTTCCACCCGGCCGCCGCCGGGCGGGTCGTGCTGCACGACCGCGTCCTGGACGACGGCCGCAGCCGGCTCGCCGCCGAACACCGGGGCATCGGCCTCGTCCCGCAGGACGGCGCGCTGTTCCCGCACCTGAGCGTCGCCGGCAACATCGGCTTCGGGCTGCCGCGAGCCCAACGGCGCGCCCGGGTCGAGGAACTTCTCGACCTGGTCGGCCTGCCGGGCCTGGGGGAGCGCCGCCCGCACCAGCTCTCCGGCGGCCAGCAGCAACGCGTCGCCCTGGCGAGGGCGTTGGCGCCCCGGCCCCGGCTCCTGCTCCTGGACGAGCCCTTCGCCGCCCTGGACGCCGCCCTGCGGGCCGAACTGCGCCGCGAAGTCGCCGCCACCCTGCGGCAGTCGGGCACCACCGCGGTGCTGGTCACCCACGACCAGGACGAGGCGCTGTCGTTCGCCGACACCATCGCCGTACTGCGCGACGGCCGGATCGCCCAGGCCGGCAGCCCCGACGAGCTGTACCACCGCCCGGCCGACGCCGCCGTCGCCGGTGTCCTGGGCGAGGCGAACCTGATTCCCGCCGACATCGAGGGAGTCGAGGCCCGGACGCCGTTCGGCGCCCTGCCGCTGGCGGGCCCGGACCCGGCCGTCCGCAACGGCGTCGCTCTGCTCCGCCCCGGCCAACTCCGGCTCACCGCCTCGCCGGTGGCGGGAGCCGTCCCGGCGAAGGTCATCGGCAGTGACTTCCGGGGCCACGACCACCGCGTCGAACTCCGCCCCGAGGCGGCCGAGTTGCCGGAGCTCCTGGTCGTGTCGGCGGACCGCCCGTGGCCGGTCGGCGGCGAGACGTTCGTCAGCGCGGTCGGGCCGGTGCACCTGCTGCCGGGGGAGTGAGCCCGCCGGCGGGCGAGCTCGCGCCGCCTTGCACAAACGTGTGAGACGTACGTTCGTCTGGTACGGCTCGCTGAGACGTACGTGCCGATGGCCCGGGGCGCCTGCTGCCGGCAGGCCCCTGGCCTGCGGGGAGGCGTCAGGGAGGACGTAGAGTCCGACCCATGGACGAGAACACCGCCCTCTGGTACCGGACCGCCGACCTCCTGCCGGAGGACGCCGCCCAGGGCGTCAAGGACTGCTGGGAAATCGGCGAGCAGGAGTGCGGGCTGGGTCTGCTGGTCGAGGGCCTGCTCGCCCGCCAGATCCCGATCAGCGGTGCGGACCGGGCGCGGATCTCCGTACTCGCCGAGGAGTGGGGCGAGCGCGAGAAGCTCACCCCCGGCCTGCTGCGCTGCCCGGGCGACGACGCGCCCGCCCCGGTGCGGCTGCTGGACGGCGAGCGCGACGAGGCCGAGGTGGTGACGGGCTGGAGCGAGCCGGAGCTGGCCGAGCTGGTGCTGGTGCCGTGGATCGGCTGCACCCGCTGCGGCCGGACCCTGCTGCGCGCCCACCGCTGGGAGCCCTGGGACGACTTCTCGTACCTCGCCGAGCACTATGTGATCAGCACCCCGGAGGGCGACCGGGCGCAGCGCATCCTCCCGCAGGACGCCGCAGCAGCGGCCTTCGCCGAACTCCTCCACGGGTGCCCGGAACCCACGCGCTAGGCCGGACAGGACCTCAGCTCTCCTCCGGGAGCTCCACCGCCTGCCAACGGTAGGCCGCGTCCTCCTGCCACACCTGCAGCTCGCCCTCCACCACCGCCGCCAGGCACAGCCGCCAGTCGTCCCCCATGGCGAGGGCGACCCGGGTGGCCGGGCGCAGGGTGGGGCGCCACCAGCGCGGGCGACGGGAGGCCCCGCCGGGCGGCAGTCGGAGCCGGACGCCGCCCGCGCCGGCCAGGGCGACGGTGGGCCCGCCGCGGTGGCCGACCATGGCGATGCCGAGCGAGGGCTCCCCGTCGTCGATCTGGGTACCGGGTCCGGGGTTCGCGGGGCCGAGGGTGTGCAGCTGGGCGGAGCCGTCCGCGCGCAGCGTGGCGGCCTGTGGTCCGGCGGAGGCGCGGGCCAGGGCCCCGGCGCGCAGGGTGCCGGGCGGGCCGAGCGGGACGGGCGGTTCGCCGGAGCCGGGCCGCCAGCTGAGCACCCGTTCGCGGTGCTCGACCAGCAGCAGCCAGGCGCCGGGCCGTTCCTCGGTGGCGGCGAGCACCCGGTCGGCGGGGCAGCCGGGGTGCTCCTGGCCGGTGAGGGTGAGGCCGGGGGCCCAGCGGTAGGAGCGGAGGGCGCCCGCGGCGGCCGTCCACACGATCAGCTCGCCGGCCGCGCCGACCGCCCCGGCCAGGCCGCTGACCCCGCGGGCCGCCTCCCACCAACCGGCCCCGGTACCGACCCACAGGGTTCCGGAGCGGTCCTCGGCGCAGACCACCAGCTCGCCCTGGCGCCCGGCCCAGCCCGCGGCCAACTCCCGTACGGGGCCGGGGCCCTGGCCGGTGGGCAGCCGGTGGCCGGTGCGGCCGGGGCCGGTCAGCGCGGTGCCGTCGGCGCCTCCGGTGACCACCAGCGGCCGGCCGGCCCGGTCGGGCAGCACGGCCAGGCCCGCGGTGCGCGCCACCGGGCGGTGGGAGCGCAGGAGTTCGCGGCCGCGGGCGGCCCAGGGGCCGAGCGGGGCGGGGCGGCGCTCGGGGTCGCGGGCGAGCGGTTCGCAGGCCCAGCGGGCGAGTTCCTCGCCGTAGCCGGCCGCGAGCAGTTCGGCGCGGGCCTGTTCGGCGGCGAGCCGGTGGTCGAGCCGGCCGTGGTCGGGCAGCAGCAGGATGCGGGCGAGGGTGCCGACCGCGAAGAGGTCCTTGGCGGTGGTCGGGAAGCCGCCGACCTGCTCGGCCTCCGGCGGTACGTGCCCGGGGGTGAACACCGCGACGGTCAGGGTGTGGTCGAGCGGGGCGAGGAAGGTCAGGTCGATCAGTTTGACCAGGCCCTGGGCGTCGACCAGCACGTTGGCGGGGGAGATGTCGCGGTGCACCCAGCGCTTGCGGTGCAGCTCGTCGACGATCCGGCAGAGCCGGGCCAGCACCTCGGCGAGCGCGGCCGGACCGCCGCGCTGCCCGCGGGCCCAGGTGTGCAGCGGCACGCCGTCGACCCAGGGTGAGATCTGGTAGCCGAGCAGCCCGCCGGAGGGCGCCGTGCCGGGCCGGTGCGGGGAGGGGCCGAGCAGGAAGCTGGGCACCACCAGGTCGGTGACGCCGAGTCGGTGGGCGTTGTGCGAGACGTCGTCCCAGCGGCCGAGCCAGCGCCGCACCTCGGACGGGTCCCGCTCCAGCATGATCTTGGCGGCGACGAGCTCCTTGATCCCGTTGTGTCCGGTGCGCACCGCCCGCCACACCTCGGCCTCGCCGCCCCGGTGGTGGAACTCCAGGAGTTCGTACTGTTCGGGGTCGAACTCGGGCCCGAAGCGGAGCCCGGGCACCCAACGTGACTCGGACACACGACCCCCGACGCTTCTGACCGCTGCTGATGCGCAGTCAGGATAGTCCGGGTTCCTGTTCCGCCGCCCCGGGGAGGGCCTATTCTGTTGGGCGCCCGAGCAACATCACGAAACGACGTCAACTCATGATCACACGGGGGCTGTTGATCATGAGGTGGACGACTGTGGAGCAACAGGGGGACGGTGCATGCTGCTGATCGCGGTGCTGCTGGTCATAGTGGCACTGGCCGGAGGGGCCGCCGTCGTCCTGGTGCGCAGGCGAACGACCCTGGACGCCGCCGGAGTCGCCAAGGCCCTCGGCGCCGCCGCCGAGCGGCTCGCGGCCGGCAAGGCCCCCCAGGCCCGCCGCCGCTACGCCCGACTGGCCCGCCAACTCGCCACCGGGCCTGAGGAACTGAGCGCCCAGCGCGGCCTCGCCCTGCTCGGCCAGGCCGAGGCCACCATCCCCACCGGTGACCAGCAGGCCACCCTCGCCCTGTACCGCGAGGCCTTCCCGCTGCTCACCGACCCGGCCCGGCAACTGCCCCGATGGAGCCTGCGCCGCCTCGCCGAGGAGCGCCTCCAGGCCCCGGACGGCGACCTCGGGCCGCTGCTCGCCCTGCTCCAGGCCACCGCCGGCGGCGCCGAACCCGGCGAGGAGGCCGACACCGCCGACCGCGCCCGGCAGTGGCTGCAGCAGCTGTGCCGCGACGGCAGCCCCGAACGGCGCGACCAAGCCACCGCCGGTGCCCTCGCCGCCCTGCCCGGCCAGGACTGGCCGGTGCTCGCCCGGGCCGCCCTGCTGCGTGCCACCGGCCGGGCCGAGGAGACCGAGCCGCTGCTCGCCGCCGCGGCCCCCGACGGCGGCGGCGAACTCTGGTTCCGCTGGGGCGCCCAGCTGTTCACCCTGCACCGGGACGAACCGGCCGTCGCCGCCTTCGACGAGGCGCTGCGCCGCAGCCCCGGGGACCCCGGACTCTGGGGGCGCGGCCCGGCGCTGCGCACCGACAGCCTGCTCTTCCGCGGCCTCGCCCGGCAGCGGCTCGGCGCCACCGACGCCGCCTGGGCCGACCTCGCGGCCGCCGCCACCGAGACCCCCGGCGACCCGCGCCCGCGCTACGCCCTCGGCCGGCTCGCCCTGCTGCTCGGCGCGGACGACCAGGCCCGGGAGCAGTTCACCGCCGCGCTCACCGCCCAACCCTCGTACGCCCCGGCCCGGTTCGGTCTCGCGCTGGTCCACGAGCGGGCCGAGCGGCACGCCGAGGCCGCCGCCGACTACCGCGCCGGCCTCGGCCAGGCCCCCGACTGGCGCCCCGCCCGGGTCCGGCTCGGCGCCGCCCTCACCGCCGCCGGCCAGGCCGCCGAGGCCGAGCCGGTCCTGCGCGCCGAGGCCGACACCGAACCCGGCTCCCGCTGGAGCCGGATCGCCGCCTACCACCACGGCCTCGCCCTCGCCCGCACCGACGACCCGGCCGGCGCCCTGGCGCGCTGGGAACCCCTGGACGACCCCGAACTCCACGATCGCCAGGCCCTCGTCCGCGACCGGCTCGCCCGCACCCGGCTGGCCACCGACCCGGTCGCCGCCCGCGAACTGTGGCAGCGCGCCGCCGCCGAGCACCCCACCGCCGCCGGCTACCGCGCCGCGCTGCGCGAGGCCGCGCTGCGCGAGGCCGCCCACCTGCTGGTCACCGGACGCGACCGCGCCGATGCGCGCGAGCGGGCCACCGCCGCGCTCGCCCTGGCCGACACCCTGCCCGGCGCGCTCACCCACCGGCAGTCCCGGCTGCGCGCCGCTCTCGCCCTGGCCGAGGGCGCCACCGACCGGCTCACCACGCTGCTCGACCCCGCCGCCGGGCTCCGCGACCGCTACCACCTGGCCGCCGTCGCCCTGCTGGCGGGCCGTCCGGTCCAGACCATAGCCCTGCTCGGCCCGCTCGACCCCGACCCGACCGGCGACCCGGCGCTCGCCCGGCTGCGCGCCCTGCTCGCCGAACGGGCCGGCAACTGGGCCACCGCGCTGGAGTGGTACGGCCACTTCCTCACCGCCCCCGCTCCCGCCGCCGACCCGGTCGGGGACTGCACCGCCTGCGCCCGACCCGCCGCCGGCGCCTGCGGCGGCTGCGGTCGCGAGGCCTGCGCCGAGCACCTGCACGCCCCCGCGGACGCCGGCTCCCCGCGCTGCATGCGCTGCGCCGGCCCCGCGCTGAGCGCCGTCCTGGACTGCGCCCGCCGGGCCGGCACCCCCGAACAGGCCGAACCCGTCCTGGCGGCCTGGGCCGAGGCGCTGGGCGGCAGCCCCGCCGCCGCCCCCGTACGGCTCGACCTCGCCCTGCTGCGCGCCGAACTCGGCCGCCTCGACGAGGCCCTGGCCGAGCTGCCGGCCGACGCCGTCACCGCCCGGTCCGCCGTCCTGGTCCGCCGGGCCGGCGCCGCCCTCGCCGCAGACCAGCCCGGACGGGCGGCCGGCGACCTGCGCCAGGCCCTCGGCCTCGTCCCCGACCACCCCCAGGCGGCCGCCGCGCTGGTGCTGCTCGGCGAGCACGAGGCCCACCAGCACGCCGTCGAGGGCCGGCCCGGCGAGGCCTTCCGGGGCTACCGCGAACTGCTGCTCAAGGACCCGGCCCACCCCCGGCTGCTGCACGCCGTCGGCCTGGCCGGCTACCGCTTCGCCGCCTCGGCCTCCGCCGAACCGGCCGCCGACGGCCAGGACGGCCAGACCAGTCCGGACGGCCAGAACGGCCAGGGCGGCAAGGCCGGCCCGGCTGGCCCGGACGGTCAGGACGGCCCCGACGAGCAGGTCTGGGCCTGGACGCTCGGCTGTCTGGTCGCCGCCCTGCACGGCGAGGAGCTGTGGGCCGAGACCGCCCGGATCACCGGCCGCGAGGCCGAACCCCAGCGGACGGCCGCCGCCCGCACCGCGGTCATCGACCGGCTGCGCGAGGACCTGCGCGCCGTCGACCGCGCCGCCGGGCGCACCGGCGACGAGACCACCGCCTGGACGCTGCGTCTGGGCATGGAGGCCCACGCCGCGGACGCCTTCGCCCAGGAGGACGTCCGGATCACCTTGCCCGGCCGCCCCGCGCGCCGCCTGGTGGTCGGCCCCACCCTGGACGGGCTGCTGCGCGCCGCGCCGGAGACCCCCGGCTGGGGCGAGGCCTACCAGCAGGCCGTCGGGGCCTGGCGGCGGGCGGCGGGCCCCGGCACACCCGCCCTCGGCCGGGCCCTCGGCCTCTTCGGCGCGCTCGGCCCGCAGCAGTACCTGCACCTCCAGGGCCGGCAGGCGGCCGCCGTCGCCGCGCTGGACGCGGTTGCCGAGAGCGCCCGGGGCGCGGCCTGGCAGTCGCTGCTCGGCGCGTCGCTGGTCAGCCAGGCCCGCGAGCACCACCGCAACCAGGACTGGCCCGAGGCGCTGGCGTGCCTCACCCGGGCCCGGACCGTCCCCGGGGTGGTGCTGCCCGCCGACGTGGCCCGGATCGCCGCCGAGTCCGGCGTCCGGGCGGCCCGCGCGCTGCTGAAGAGCACGGTGGACGATCAGCAGGGTGCGGCCGATCTGCTGGAGCAGGCCTTCGAGTTGGCCCCGGACGACCCGGAGGTGCGGGGCGACCTCGGCGCGACCTACGCCCAGTGGGCCCGCAAGATCAACAACGAGGAGAAGGACTACCCGCGGGCCATCGCCCTGCTGGACAAGAGCCTCGACCTCAACCCGGGCGACCCGACCGCCCGGCACTTCCTGTGCGCCGCCCTCGGCAACCGGGCCGGCCAGCTCAGCCGCGTCGACGCCTCCGACGAGGAACTGCTGGAGTCCGTCGAGCTGTGGCAGCAGCTGATCGAGCTCGACGACGACCCGGAGAACCGCCGCGGCCTGGCCTTCGTCCTGCGCCAGCTCTCCCGCTCGGCCGCCTTCGCCGACGACAGCAACCTCGCCATCCGGCGGATGGCCAGCGCCCTGGACGTCGACCCGGACTGGGAGGGCGACTACACCCGGGCCGGCACCGAGGCGATGCGCCGGATCTCGGTGATGCTCGCCAACCACGTCATCGACCACATGCAGAACAGCACCTTCCAGGCCCAGGCCGCCATGCTCCAGAAGGCCAAGTCCTACGACAACTCGCCCGAGATCCGCGGTCTGATGGTCAGCGTCTGGCGCAGCCGGGCGATCTCGTTCTACGAGGAGCGCCTCTACGCCGAGGCGATCACCCTGCTGCGGGAGGCGCTCGACCTGGCCGCCACGCCGGAGGACACCGCCAAGCTCAAGAGCGAACTCGGCATCGTGCTCAGCTCCTTCGCCGTCGCCCGGGCCAACGCCGGCAACTACCTGGAGGCCCAGGGGGCGATCGAGCTGGCCCTCCAGCACAATCCCCACGACCGCGAGCTGCGCGCCCTGGCGGGCCGCATCAACAACCTCGGCCGCCGCCGCTGACCGGCCGGCCCGGCAACCGCCGGGCCGCCGTCCTCGTCGTAGTCGGTGCGCGTGCCGCCCGCCGGGCCCGCGTGCCGCCCGCGCCGATCCCACTGCCCCGTCCGAGTCGTGAGGAGAGAGACCGCCCGTCATGCCACTGCACGAACCGTCGCCGTACGAGGTCCTGGGCATCCCGCTCACGGCCGGGGTGCGCGAGATCAACCTCTCGGTCGGGAAGGCGCTGAAGGCGGGCCGCTACAGCCGCCAGCAGATCCAGGACGCCGCCGCACTGCTGCGCAACCCGGACCGGCGGCTGGAGGTCGACCTCCAGCAGCCGCTGCCGCCAGAGCCGGTCGACCAGGCCGCCGAACTGCTGGCCCCCGCGCTGGCCGAACCGCTGCTGGTGGTCGAGCGCCCAGGCCCGCCGTCCGCCGCCGACCTGCTCGCCCTCCACCGGGCCGAGGCCGCCGCCGACTTCGCCGAACCCGCGCCCGGTGGCGCCGATCCCGAACCGCCCGTCCCCGCCCGCTACGCGGCCGACCTGTCCGTGCTGCCGCAGATCGAGGTCCCGGAATGACCGACGCACCGACCGCATCCCCTCTCACCGGCCACCGGCGGCTGGAGGTCCCGCCGGGCGTCGAGTCCGTCGACCTGGAGGCCAAGTTCACCCAACTGCTCTTCCGGGCATCACTGTTGGGCAACAAGCTGACCGAGCAGAAGCAGCAGGCCCGGGCCGCGCAGCGTGAACTGCTGGGCGTCCTGGTCGAGGTGGACGACGCGCTGGCCGCCCTCGGGCTGGACCGGGAGCTGGTCGCCCACGGCCGCGGCGCCGGGCTGGAGGCCACCCGCCGGCGGCTGCTCGGCCGGCTTGCCAAGGCCGGGGTGCGGCCGATGCGGCTGGAGGGGCTGGCGGCGGACCCGGCGCTCACCGAGATCGTCGGCACCGAGGTGCGGCCGGGGGTGGCGCCGGAGACGGTGGTGCAGACGGTGGTGACCGGCTTCTTCTGGGAGCAGGAGGTGCTGCGCCGGGCCCAAGTGGTGGTCGCCGCACCGGAGTCCGCGCTGCCGCCGACCGAGGACCCGCGGCTCGCGGTGCTCGGGCATCCGGAAGGCGCCGGACCGGAGCGGGTCGAGGAACCCGCCTGGGAACCGGTCTCGGAGCCGGCTGAGGGGTCGGTCGAGGAGTCGGCGGAGGCCGAGGAGCCGGCGGAGGCCGAGGAAGCGGCGAAGGCGGACGAAGCGGAGCAGCCCGAGGAGGCTGCGGGGCCCGCGGAGGCGGAGGAGCCGGAGGCCATCGCGGGCGAGGCCCCGGCCAGGCCGGTCCCGCCCCGGGCCCGGCGGGCGGCCAAGGCGGCGGCGTCGGGCCGACCGGCCAAGCGGGCCAAGCGCAAGAAGTAGCCAGGACCACGAGGGGCAAGAGGGGAACGACATGTACCGCACACTCGGCATCGACCTGGGCACCACCAACTCCGTGGTGGCCCACCTGCGCCGGGGCGCGCCGGAGATCATCTTCAACCGGCAGAACCAGGAGGCCACACCCTCCGTGGTCGGCAGCGGCCGCAAGGGCGAGCTGCTGGTCGGCTCCACCGCGCGCAGCCGGATCGCCATCGACGGCGCCAACGTGATCCGCTCGGTCAAGCGCTTCATGGGCCGCAAGTTCAAGGACCCGCAGGTGCAGGCGGCGCTCAAGGACATCGACTACAAGGTCACCGCGGGCACCGACGGCGACGTCAACGTCTGGTTCAACGGTCGCTCCTACACCCCGATCGAGATCTCCGCGATCATCCTGCACCGGCTCAAGGAGGACGCCGAGCAGCGCATCGGCGAGCCCTTCCACCGGGCCGTCATCACCGTCCCCGCGTACTTCGGCGAGCGGCAGGTCGCGGCTACCCAGGAGGCGGGCCGGATGGCCGGCCTGCACGTGCTGCGGATCATCAACGAGCCGACCGCCGCCTCGCTGGCGTACGGGCTCACCACCGACGCCGGCGATGAGGGCCGCACCGTCCTGGTGTACGACCTCGGCGGCGGCACCTTCGACATCTCCATCCTGCTGCTGGTGCCCGGTTCGGTCTCGGTGCTCGGCATCGAGGGCGACAACCTGCTCGGCGGCGACGACTTCGACCGGGCGATCACCAGCGCCCTCCTGGAGGACATCCGCGAGGAGTACGGCTCCGACTACCAGCCGGACCTGCGGGACCGTCCGAAGATCGCCTCCACCGCCGAGACGGTGAAGATCGAGCTCTCCAACCAGCAGGCCTCCGAGGTCATCCTGCCCGGTCTGGGCGCCGGACAGCTGGTGCTGGAGACGGAGTTCGACCGGGCGCGCTTCGAGGAGCTGATCGAGGCCCAGATCGAGCGGACGATCGAGCTGACCCACAAGGCGATCATGCAGGCCAACCTGACCGTCGGGGACATCGACGAGGTGGTGCTGGTCGGCGGCTCGACCGCGATCCCGCTGGTGGAGCGGCGGCTCGGCGAGGTGTTCGGCACCCGTCGGATCAAGCGCGGCGTCAACCCGATGCAGTGCGTCGCGCTCGGCGCGGCCGTGCAGTCCGCCCTGGTCGGCGAGGTGGAGTGCCCCGAGTGCCGGGCCCCCGGGGACCTCTCGGCCTCCAACTGCGCCAACTGCGCGACCTCCCTGCTCGGCGGCGACCGGGTGTCCTGCCCGACCTGCCACGTCCCGGTGGACGCCGCGGCCACCGAGTGCGCCAAGTGCGGTCAGTCGATGGATGGTTCGGGCGCTGGGGGGTCGGGGGCGGCCATCCCCCGGCAGTCGCAGACCACCACCGCGCTGCGCAGCGACAACTGCCCGCAGTGCGGCACCCCGGCCGCCCCCGGCGTCACCGCCTGCGAGTTGTGCGGCGAGCCGCTCAACTCGGCCGCCCCGGGCAACACCAGGGTGGCCTCCACCGCCGCCGAGGACGTCGGCCTGCGCTGCGGCTCCTGCTCGGTGGTCAACCCGCCGGGCAGTGAGGTCTGCGCGGGCTGCGGGGAGTTGATGCAGGTCACCAACCCCTTCGACATCACCCCGAAGAACCTGGGGATCGAGCTCAACGACGGCCGGCTGGCCGTCATCATCCCCAAGAACACCAGCTACCCGACCAGTTCGCCGGTCAGCCGGGAGTTCGTGGTCTCCGGCAGCGGCCGCCAGCGGCTGGAGATCGCGGTCTACGAGGGCGAGCACGAGATCGCCCAGCAGAACGAGCTGATCGGCCACCTCACCCTGCGCCTGCCCGAGGGCCTCGGTGGCCGCACCGGGGTGGAGGTCGCCTTCGGCCTGGACCGGGACCGCACCATCACGCTGTCGGTCCGGATCCAGGGCGGCGGCGAGAAGACCGTCAAGCTGGAGCGGGTCAGCCTCGACCCCGAGCTGAAGGTGCAGGTCGAGGAGCAGCAGCGGCAGATCGAGTCCTTCACCGACCGCTGGGGCGGTGAGCTGACCGAGGCCGAGATGCGCGAGGCCCAGCGGCTGATGGACGCCCTGGACGACCTGGCGGCCGGCCAGACCCGCGGCCAGTCGGTGGACGAGGCGCTGGAGAGGGCGCAGCGCCAGCTCAAGGCCCAGCGCTGGGTGCGCGGCTCGGAGGCGTACCTGAGCCTGTTCATCCACTACTGCGAGAAGCACCTGGACCCGAGCGACCTCGACCGGCTGCGCTCGGTGGCCGCCGAGCTGCGGCTGCGCCGGGAGGCGGCCGACTGGGAGGGCGCGATGCGCGCGGCCCAGAAGGCGGACGAGCTGTGCGACGCGCTCGGCCACACCTTCCGGATGCTCACCATGTGCAACGTCTACGTCAGCCAGAACATGATCTCGCCGGCCCTGGCCCAGCGGATCATGGCGGAGCTGCGCGGGCTGGACGAGGCGGTGGAGGCGCCCAACATGGAGGCGGTCAACACCCACATGTCGAACCTGCTGGCCCTGTACGCGCAGGCGCAGCGGGAGCTGGGCAGCGAGCCGGCCGCCGAGTCGCTCGGCCCGGTCCGTCCGGAGGAGGCCGGTCCGCGATGACCACCGAGACCCTGCCCGGGGGCCTGCCCGGGGCCCTGCCCGAGGTGCAGTGCCCGCTCTGCAAGGTGCCGGCGGACCGGCAGTCGCTGGGCTGCCCGTCCTGCCGCGAGGACCTGAGCGTGCTGTTCCGGCTGCGTTACGCCGCTCGGATCGACTACAACCGGGCGCTGGACGCCCTGGCGGCCGGGGACGGGCCGCTCGCGCTGGGGCTGCTGCACCGCGCGGTGGCGGCCGAGCCGGGGCTGGAACCGGCCCGGGAGCTGCTGGAATCACTGAGCGTGGCCGGGGTCGCCGGAGCCGGGCCCGGGGCGGCGCCCGGGGCGGGGGAGGGCGACACGCCCTCCGAATGACCAATTCGGCCGCTCCCGGCCTGCCGTCGCGTTCCATCGGTGCGAGTGTGATCGTCACACGGAGTTCCGCCTCCCTCTCAAGGAGTGACGCAATGCGTATTCGCACCACCCTCGCCGCCACCGCGCTCGCCGCGGTGGCCGTGCTCGCCGGTGCAGGTACCGCGGCGGCCGACGCGACCGCCAACGGTGCCGCCATCGGTTCGCCCGGTGTGCTCTCCGGCAACGTGATCCAGGTCCCGATCCACATCCCGATCAACATCTGCGGGAACTCGATCGACCTGATCGGCATCGCGAACCCGGCCTTCGGCAACACCTGCATCAACGCCTGACCCGCGCGCCGGGGCCGTCCGTCGAACCCGACGGGCGGCCCCGGCGCCGTGTCCGTACCCCCGTTCGGGGGTGGCGGCGCGGGCCCGGGGCCGCGACCATGGACCCCTGTCCCGCACCGCCGCACCCAGGAGCCAGCCCGTGCCGACACCGCCCGCCCAGCGCAGCTACGCCTCCGGAACCGCGGACGTCCCGCTGCTGGGCGACACCATCGGGGAGAACCTGGACCGCGCGGTGCGCGCCTTCCCCGACCGCGACGCCCTGGTCGACCGTCCCACCGCCCGCCGCTGGACGTACGCCCAACTCGCCGCCGACGTCGACGCGCTGGCCCTCGGCCTGCTGGGGCTGGGGATCGCCAAGGGCGACCGGGTCGGCATCTGGGCCCCCAACTGCGCCGAGTGGACGCTCACCCAGTACGCCACCGCCAAGCTCGGCGCCATCCTGGTCACCGTCAACCCGGCCTACCGGGCGCACGAGCTGGAGTACGTGCTGAACCAGGCCGGGATCCGGCTGCTGGTCGCCGCCGAGCGCTTCAAGACCTCCGACTACGCCGGGATGATCGGGGAAGTCCGGCCGCGCTGCCCTCAGTTGGAGCGGGTCCTGCTGCTCGGCAGCCCCGCCTGGGAGGACGCCCTGGCGGCCGGCCGGTCCGCCGACCCCGCCCTGCTGGCCGCCCGCCAGGGCGAGTTGGACCCGGACGACCCGATCAACATCCAGTACACCTCGGGCACCACCGGCTTCCCCAAGGGCGCCACTCTCTCGCACCACAACATCCTCAACAACGGGTACTTCGTGGGCGAGCTGCTGGACTACACCGAGCAGGACCGGATCTGTGTCCCGGTGCCCTTCTACCACTGCTTCGGCATGGTCATGGGCAACCTCGCGGCCACCTCGCACGGCGCCTGCGTGGTCATCCCGGCGCCCTCCTTCGAGCCCGGTGCCACCCTGGCCGCGGTCGCCGCCGAGCGCTGCACCTCGCTGTACGGCGTGCCGACGATGTTCATCGCCGAACTCGCCGACCCGGACTTCGCCCGCTACGACCTCACCGCCCTGCGCACCGGCATCATGGCCGGCTCGCCCTGCCCGACCGAGGTGATGAAGGAGGTCATCGAGCGGATGGGCATGGCCGAGGTGTCCATCTGCTACGGCATGACCGAGACCTCGCCGGTCTCCACCCAGACCCGCACCGACGACCCGGTGGAGCGCCGGGTCGCCACCGTCGGCCGGGTCGGCCCCCATCTGGAGGTCAAGGTCGTCGACCCGGCCACCGGCCGTACCGTCCCGCGCGGCGAACCCGGCGAGCTGTGCACCCGCGGCTACTCCGTGATGCTCGGCTACTGGGAGGAGCCCGAGCGCACCGCCGAGGCCGTCGACGCGGCCCGCTGGATGCACACCGGAGACCTCGCCGTGATGGACGAGGACGGCTACCTCGCGATCACCGGTCGGATCAAGGACATGGTGATCCGCGGCGGGGAGAACCTCTACCCGCGCGAGATCGAGGAGTTCCTGTACACCCATCCGGACGTCCTCGACGTGCAGGTGATCGGCGTCCCGGACACCAAGTACGGCGAGGAGCTGATGGCCTGGATCCGGATGCGCGAAGGCGCCGAGCCGCTCACCGCCGAGGCCGTGGCCGCCTACTGCGCCGGGCGGCTGGCCCACTTCAAGGTCCCGCGCTACGTGCACGTGGTCGAGGAGTTCCCGATGACCGTCACCGGCAAGATCCGCAAGGTCGAGATGCGCGAGATGGCGGTCCGGATCCTCGGCCTGTGACGGCTGCCTCCGACGAAGCCCACGTTCCAGGTGGCTCCCTCGGAGATCCCCAGCTCGTCACCGTGGAACAACGCGTCGTCGAAGCCGTCGAGTTGGGCCGCGCGGCGCAGGTGAAGGCTGTCGAAGAGCCCGGTGTGCTTCACCCCGGCCACCTGGCGCAGGTGCCTGACGGGCCGGACGCGCAGCGGTCCCTGCGGAAGTTCCGGGGCGGGGCGCGTGGTGACGAGGACCCGCGGGGCGGCCGGCCCGGCCGGGTGAGTGAGAATCGGATCCGGATCGAAAACGGTGATCCGGGCGACGACCGCGTTCGCATTATCCGTCAGATCGAGTGCGTGGAGCAGTTCTTGACGGACGTGCTCCAAGTCCAGTTCGGTGCCGAAAACGGCCCGGCAGTCCCGGGCCAGCCGCGCGAAATTGCAGTGCGGGTCCGCGTATTGAGCCGCCCTCGACGCGCATGGTCGTGAAATGGCCGTAACCGACCAGTGCGAGTGAAGTGATCTCGTCGACACCCACCTGTCGCCCATCGGGCTCTTTCATGGCGCACAGTGTCCCACCTGCGAGGTTTCCGACGTGAGTGATGATCATCACTCCCCGTTAGGGCATTGTCGCGGGCCGTGAACTCTGGCAGGATCACGACCGCTCGCCGATGAGTGACCGTCACCGGTGTCGGCGTTGTCTCAGACTGGAACCGGGGGGGCGTCAGTTGATCGAGAAGTTCGAGCGCGCAGCCGAGGAAGCTGGTTTCGTTCTCGACGCCTCGCAGATCGCCGCGGCCGAGCGGCTTTCCGCACTGGCCGCCGAGTTGTCCGGCCGCCGCCGTTTCTTCGGCGGAAAGCAGCCGCGCGGCATCTACGTATGGGGGCCGGTCGGGCGCGGCAAGAGCTGGCTGACCGGAGTCTTCTACGAGGCGTTGCCGGTGCGGAACAAGCGCCGGGTGCACTTCCACGAGTTCTTCCGCGAGTTCCACGCCGTCTACGCCCGGCACCGCAAGGAGCGGAACGCGTGCGACCTGGCCGTCGCCGAGCTGCTGAGCGACTGCCGGCTGCTGTTCTTCGACGAGTTCCACGTGCACGACCCGGGCGACGCCATGATGATGCGCCGCGTCCTGGCCTCGCTGTTCGACCAGAAGGTCACCCTGGTGACCACCTCGAACTACCCGCCCGACGGCCTGCTGCCGAACCCGGTCTACCACCACATGTTCGAGCCGACCATCAAACTGCTCGAAGACAACCTGGACGTCCTGGAGGTCGCGGGCCCGCAGGACTACCGCGCGGAGAGCACCGCCGGAGAGGCCCGTTCGCAGTTCCAGCGCGGGGCCTACATCTGGCCCGGCACCGAGCAGCAGCTGCGCGAGGCCGGACTCGAACCGCCGACCGACGGCGAGCGGCAGCGGATCGACATCGGCGGCCGGGACCTGGTGGCCCGTGCCGTGCGCGACGACCTCGTCTGGTTCGACTTCCACGAGCTGTGCGACGAACGCACCTCGACCATCGACTACCTGGGCCTGGCCGACCGGTTCGGCACCTGGGTGCTCTCCGGGCTGCCGGAGCTGACGTCCGGCAGCAGGGACTCGGCGCAGCGCTTCGCCAACCTGGTCGACGTCCTGTGCGACCGGGACGCGAAGTTCTACCTCGTCGCCGACGGACCCCTGGCCGACTGCCTGCGGGGCGCCGCCCTGCCCATCGACATCAACCGGACCGCCAGTCGCCTCATGCTCCTTCCGGGCTCCGCCACGCCGGAAGCGACGCAGGCGACCAGACAGGCGTGAACGAGGTCCGGACGGCGGTCCGAGGCCGCCGTCCGGCTGTGGCGATTCCGTAGAAGGAGCACGACCATGGCGGCTGAAGAGAAGCTGCGCGACTACCTGAAGCGGGCGACCGCCGAGCTTCGCAACGTCCGACAGCAGCTCCAGGAGGCTGCGGGCTCCGAAGGACAGCTGTGATCCCGGTCCCGGTGTTCCGGTCACCGGACACCGGCACCACCTGATCGGCGGCGGTGCGGGCGGCGTGCGGGCACGGGGTTGTCGTGCAGGCGCAGGTTCTGGGTGAACAGGGCGATCGGGACGATCACGGCCGGGGCCTCGAAGGTGGTGCGGCCGGGACGTTCGGGTGCCGGCGTGGTGGCAGGGGGATGAAGCCGCTGGTTCGGGCGGCGTATTCGGCCCAGCCTGACCGTTGCGCGCCGAGCCGGCGTTCGAGCATCGGCTTGCCGCTGCCGAAGGCGAGCAGGTAGGTCATCAGCAGCGGGCTGAGGACGAAGGCCCAGCCGACGGGGGCGTCGGCGGCGAGCAGGAACAGGCCCCACCAGACGCAGGCGTCGCCGAAATAGTTGGGGTGGCGGGTGTAGCGCCACAGGCCGCGATCCATGATCCGGCCCCGGTTGGAGGTGTCGGCCTTGAAGCGGGCGAGCTGCCAGTCGCCGACCGATTCGAAGAACAGTCCTACCGTCCACAGCGCGGTGCCCGCCCAGGCGAGCGCACCGGGCGGGAACGGCATGTACTGGGCGGCCTGGACGGGCAGGGAGACGAACCAGACGAGGGCGGCTTGGAGAAGGTAGACCATTCTCAGGGCGTACCGGGTGCGGGCGGGGCCTTCGGGGGAGCGGGAGAGCATCCGGGCGTAGCGGGGGTCTTCGGGCGCACCGCGGGAGCGCCACCAGATGTGCCCGGACAGGCGAAGGCCCCAGACGGTGACGAGCACGGAGGCCAGCAGTCGGCGCCCGGAGTCGCCGTGGCCGTCGGACATGATGTAGCCGCTCAGTGCCACGGCGGTGAACGCGAGCCCCCAGGCGATGTCGACGCCGCGGTGGCGTCCGGCGAGCACTCCCGCCGCGAACGCGGCGAGAAGGACGGCGAGGGAGACCGCGGCAGTGACGGCGAGGTTGAGGGCGAAGGCCGTGGCGTTCACGGCAGGTCCTCGTACCAGTCGGCTGGCCGAACGGTGGACGACTGACCGCCAGGACGGCGGGCGAGGATCTGGTCCACGCCCATCCGCCCCTCGGCGAACGCCAACGAGCTGCCGGCCGTGTAGAGCTCCCACAGCCGCACGGTGGGACGCCCGACCAGGCGGAGGAACTCCGCCCGGTGGTCGCGCAGGGTGTCGTGCCAGGCGTCGATGGTGCGGGCGTAGTGCTCGCGCATCGCTTCCACGTGCACGACTTCCAGGCCGGCGTCCTCGATGAGGCCGGTGGTCTGCCCGACAGGGCACATGTGCATGTCGGGGGCGATGTAGGTCTCGATGAACGCGCCGCCGCCCGGTGCGGTGGAGCCGCGTGACATCTGCTGGACGAGCAGGCGCCCACCCGGGCGCAGGAGGGCGTGCAGCCGGTCGGCGAAGGCCGGGTACTGGTCCTTGCCGACGTGCTCGCCCATCTCGACGCAGCTGATCGCGTCGTAGGCGGCGGGCTCGATGTCCCGGTAGTCGCGCAGCTGGACGTCGACCAGGTCCGCCACCCCGGCCCGGGCGATGCTGTCGCTCGCCCAGCGGTGCTGGCGTTCGGAGAGGGTGACGGCGGTGACGCGGGCCCCGAACCGACGAGCGGCGTGCCGTGCGAGCGCGCCCCAGCCGCAGCCGACGTCGAGGAGGCGGGACCCGGGTTCGAGGGCGAGCTTGCGGCAGATCAGGTCGAACTTGGCGTCCTGCGCGGACTGGAGATCCTGCTGGTCGCGGGTGTAGTAAGCACACGAGTACGCCATGGCCGGGCCCAGGAGGAGAGCGTAGAAGTCGTTGGACAGGTCGTAGTGGTGGCTGATCACGGCGCGGTCGCGGTCGCGGCTGTGCAGCGCTCCGCCGACCACCGCGCGTCCGGCCGGTCGTGCCGGCGGCACGCCGAGTGCGCCGAGCCGGGCCGCCGTGGCCAGCAGGGCGGGCCAGGCCCTCGGCGCGGGTACGACGGGGCGCCGCCCAGCCATGGCCCTGCGGACCTGCGTCAGCCCGGACTTGAGGTCGCCCTCGACGTCGAGTTCACCGAACGCGTAGGCCTCGGCCAGACCGAGCTCACCGGGCTGCCACAGCAGCCGGCGCACCGCCCTGGGATGGCGCAGCACTACGACGGGGGCGTCCTCGGGGCCGGTGGCGGAGCCGTCCCAGGCTTTGAGACGGAACGGCAGGGGGCCGGGCAGCAGCTGGCCGAGGGCCGTGTCGATCAGGGCCGCCGCTTTCATGGCGTCACCTCGTCGCGGGTGAGAAGGATCTGGTGGACGTCGAGGTAGCCGGTGCGGAATCCGGCCTCGGAGTAGGCGAGGTACAGCTCCCACATGCGCTGGAAGACGTCGTCGAAGCCGAGGGAAGCGATCTGAGGAGAACGTTCGGTGAAGCGTTCGCGCCACAGGCGCAGGGTCTCGGCGTAGTGCGGCCCGAAGGCGTCGGCGCGATTGAGCCGCAGGCGGGTGTGGCGTGCGGCAGTCTCCTCCATGGCCCGTACGGAGGGAATGAGGCCGCCGGGGAAGATGTACTTGAGGATCCAGGTGTAGGTGCGACTGCTGGCGATCATCCGATCGTGCGGCATGGTGATCGCCTGGAGGGCGGCGCGTCCGCCGGGCGCCAGGACCCGGTCGAGCGTGCGGAAGTAGTCGGGCCAGAAGGGCCGTCCGACTGCTTCGATCATCTCGACGCTGACCACGGCGTCGTACAGGCCTTCGGCGGCGCGGTAGTCGCAGAGCCGGACCTCGGCCCGGTCCGACTGCCCGGCGTCGGCGATGCGGCGCCGGGCGAGGACGAGCTGCTCCTCGGAGAGGGTGAGGCTGACGACGTGGGCGCCGCGTGCGGCGGCTCGCAGGGCGAGTTCGCCCCAGCCGGTGCCGATCTCCAGGAGGCGCGTGCCGGGGCCGACGGCGGCCAGGTCGAGCAGCCGGTCGATCTTGCGGTGCTGGGCGGCGGGCAGACCGTCCCAGGTCGCGAGCGGCGCCCGGCCGGGGCCGGTCGGGAAGAGCGCCGAGGAGTAGGTCATCGTCGGGTCGAGGAAGAGTGCGAACAGGTCGTTCGACAGGTCGTAGTGCCGGTGGATGTTGCGCCTCGCGTTGGCCGCGGTGGACAGTTCCTCGTCGGGAGGCCGCTGGACGTAGAGGCGGCGAAGCCACTGGGCGCCGGTCGGTACGAGGGTCTCGGGGGCGGTCGCGAGCTCGGTCAGCAGCGCGACGAGGTCGGGGCTGTTCCAGTCACCGGCCTGGTAGGCCTCGCCGAATCCGATCAGGCCGCTCTCGCCGACCCGGTGGAAGAAGGCCTGCGGGCGGTGCAGGCGAAGCACCGGCGCCCCGGACGGCGCGGGCAGCAGATCGCGGCCGTCGGGAAGTTCGACGCGCAGGCCGCGACGCGAGGCGACCCTGCGCAACAGGCGTTCGGCGGCGGCCGCGCGCAGCGGTACGCCCGGTACCCGGGCGACGTCCGGCCAGCGGGCCGGGTCGACGATGGGTGTCGGCGTCGCTGCCGGGGGGACCGTGGTCGTCATGGGGCGGGCACCTCTTCGGTAGGAGCGGGCTTGTCGGCGGCTCGGGACGGGCTGTGGACCGGGCGGGGGTGGACGGGCAGTCCGCTGAACCACAGGCGGATGCCCTGGTAGCGGATGTGCAGGCTGACGGCCCAGGTGGCGAAAGGGTGCCGGAGCGCCGCCCGCAGCAGGACGGCGGGCCCGGCCTGCCGGGCGGTGCCGTGGACGGTGGCCGTGAAGGCGCGACCGCCCTTGCGGTGCAAGTGGACGGTTAGTCGCAGCCGCTTCCCGGGCTCGGGCAGCACCATCGTGTAGCGGCCGTCGACGGGGAAGAACGGTGAGACGTAGAACTCCTTGGCGCTCTCGGCGCGGCCTTCGGGATCGGGCGGCAGCAGGTAGCGGTGCCGGCCGCCGTAGGTGTTGTGGACCTCGGCGACCGTGCACAGCGGACGGCCCGCCCCGTCGCGGCACCAGTAGACGGTCAGTGGGTTGAACACGTGCCCGAGCGAGCGGGCCTGGGTCAGCATCAGCACCCGGCCGTCTCCGAGACGCACTCCGTGGCCGGTGAGATAGCGTTCCAGGTCCTGGCGCAGTGTCAGCGGATCGCCGCTCGTGTCCAGGGAGTGATCGCGGGGCAGGAACCGGGCCAGCGGCCGAAGAATCCGTGGTACCGCGGGGAGGCGGTCCAGGTCCACCAGCCACAGGTACCCGCGGTGGCGGAACGACCGAAGCCCGGGTGTCGTGCGCACGTGCGTGGTGACGGTGTCGTAGAGGAGCGCGCCCCACGGTCCGGGCAGGGCGGTCACGGCGCGCTCACCCCCAGCAGGGCGCGGGCCGCCTCGACGCCGGAGCGGCAGCCGTCCTCGTGGAAGCCCCAGCCGTGGTACGCGCCGGCGAACACGGTCCGGGTGGTGGTGAGTTCGGGCAGCCGGCGCTGGGCAGCGACCGACCGCGCGGTGTACACGGGGTGGTCGTACACGGTGCGGGAGACCACCAGGTGGTCGGGGACCGGCTGCTGCCGGTCCTCGTTGAGGGTGACCACGTAGTCCTCGGCGGTGTCCAGGCGCAGCAGCCGGTTGAGGTGGTAGTTGACCCGCACCCGGTCGGAGGGGGCGGTGCAGTGCGGCATCCGGTAGTTCCACGACCCGCGCGCTCCCCGGGCGGAGGGCAGGACCGTCGGGTCACGGTGCAGCACAGTGGGGTTGCGCGAGTAGGTGAAGGCGCCGAGGACCTCGCGCTCGGCGTCGGTCGGGTCGGCGAGCAGGCGCAGAGCCTGGTCGGCGTGAGTGGCGATCACGACGGCGTCGGCCTCGGTGCGGCGTCCGTCCTCGGAGACCACGGTGACGCCGGCAGGGTGCCGGTCGACCGCGCGGACCGGAGTGGACCGGTGGACGGCGGTGAGCCGCTCGGCGATCTTGTCGACGTAGGTACGAGAGCCGCCGACGACGGTCCGCCAGGTCGGCGATCCGGTCACCGAGAGCATGCCGTGGTTGTCGAGGAACGCGAACAGGTAGCGGGCCGGGTAGTCACCCGCCAGGTCGGGGGCGCAGGACCACACGGCGGAGACCACCGGGGTCATGAAGTGGTTCACGAAGTACGGCGAGAAGCCCTCCGCGGCGAGGAAGTCGCGCAGGCTCGGGTCACCCGCCCCCGGGTCGGCGAGCAGACGGCGCGCGAGCCGGTGGAAGCGCGGGACCTCGGCGAGCATGCGTAGGTACCGTCCGCGGACAAGGACGTCGGGCGCGGCGAGCAGGCCGACCGGTCCTCTTGCGCCCGCGTACTCCAGGCCGCAGCCGTCGCAACGCACGGACATGCTCATCTCGCTGTCCCGGGTTCGGATGCCGAGCTCCGAGAAGAGCCGTACCAGGTGCGGGTAGGTCCGCTCGTTGTGAACCAGGAACCCCGTGTCCAGCGCCAGTGCCTGCCCGTCCCCAGCAGTAGTGTCCTGGGTGTGGGCGTGGCCGCCGAGCCGCCCGTCGGCTTCGAACAGGTCGACCTCGACCCCGGCGCGGGAGAGTTCGTAGGCCGCCGTGAGCCCGGCAACGCCTGCTCCCACCACAGCGACCGTGCGCGGACGCGGCGCGCCGCCCGCATCGGCTGTGGCCCGTACTGTGGAAATGGTGTGGAACGTGGTCACGAGAGCCCCTCCCGACAGGACCCGAAGCGGCCCGCACTGTTGTTGCACCAGGTATTCGGAACCGAGTCCTGCTCGGATTGGCCCGGATCCGCTTCCTGGGAGAAGCGGAGGATCAGCAGATGGCGTACACCGGGAGCCATGGCGATGTCTGCGGTCCGCGACGTCACTGTGCCCCGGGCCGTACGGCGAACCCGGCCAGCGCACCAGCGTCCATGAAGGCGTTCCCATGGCGGTCGTGGGGCGCACGGCAGCCCTCGCGGCCGACGACGCGTCGGTCCGGGCCGCGATGGCGGTGTCAGGCCATGACGGCCCGTTCGAGGAGGTCGACGGCGCCGGCAAGAGTGGCAGGGCGGGCGGCGCCCGCCGGAAGCTGGAACCGGGCCCACCCGGGACCGGCAGCCACCACCACAGCCCTCCTCCGGGAGCCGCGCGGACCCCACGTGCTGTCGCCGATCCGGCGCACCAGCTCGCGGTCCGCGGTGCGCTGGTCCTGGGACCAGATCATCACAGCCCCCGGGCCGATCCGGTGGACGGCGTCCATGAGGGCCCTGGCCGGGACGGCCGCCCCCAGCATCCGGAAAGGCACCGAGCGCTCCGCCAGCGCCGCAGCCGTGGCCTCCAGCGGAAGGGCGTGCAGGTCCAAGGGCGTGGCGGTCAGGAGGACCGGGCTCACCTGACGAGCGGTGAACGCACCGACAGCCACGCCCCTCAGAGCGCTGGAGACGTGCCAGGACAGCAGGTGCTCGACCTCGACGTACTGCTCGCCGTCCGCTGCCCACTTGCGGCCGGCAGCACGCAGCGCAGGCATCATCACCTCGGTCCACGCGTCGATCACTCCGAGCGAGTCGACCGCTTCCCGCAGAATCCTGGCGACCTCCGCCGCGTCCAGCCGTACCGCGGCCCGCGCCAGACCCCGGCATTCAGGGCGCACCGTTCCGACCTGCAGGGCCCGGCCACCGCCTGGGCCGTAGCCGGAGCGTGCGTTCCCCCGGGAGCTCGTCTGCGGCCCGGGTCGGGCAGTCTGCGGGCTGTCCCGGGTGACGTCTCGCCCGGCCAGGGCGGCGTGCGCGGCCTCCCCCGGCGGTACTCCGCGTGCCGTCAGGCGGCACATCGCCTCCAGGACGGCGATGTCTCCAGGAGTCCAGCGGCGATGGTGTCCGGCTTCCCGGTTGGCGGGGCCGATGCCGTACCGGCGCTCCCAGGATCGGATCGTGGTGGGGGACACGCCCAGTCGTCGGGCCACACTGCCGGTCGAAAGCCCCACGTTCTCCACCGGTTCGCGTCCCGAGGCCCGCTCACCGGGTCGTGCCCCGCCGAGCGATCCGGTCCCGGAGCGGGTCGATGTGCTCACCGTCCTGCGATCCTTCCCGCCGCGAACCCCGCGCAGCACACCATCGAGACGGCGATCATCAGAAGCCGCCCTCCTGCGCTCGCACAGGCTCGCCGTCGACCGTGCAGAGGTCCGCCCTGCCCGGGTAGAACGCGAGCATGCCGCGCAGCTCCCGGTACCCGGGAAGCGGATGCGGGTAGCTCCACGCCGACTCCACCGCGGCACCTGTCGCCGTCATCGCTCCACCCGCGCCACGCTGCCGTACGTGGGCCAGCGGCCAGGAGGAACGTCCCTCGGCTGACCACGGTCACCGTCAGGATCGAAGGCGGCCCTCAGCCGGGCGAGGCCGTCGCGGATCCGCGTCTTGACGGTACCCAACGGCACTCCGATCCGCTGCGCGATCTCCCGGTGCGAGTACCCGCCGTAATAGGACAGGACCACCGCCTCGCGTTGCGCCGAACTGAGATCCGCCAGAACAGACCTGACGCACAGCCGGCTCAGCGAGCGAACAGCCTCCTCCTCCGGCGAATCCCGCCACACGGACTCCCTGGCCACGACAGCCTGGTCACGCAGGGTAGCGGCCCTGGTGGAGCGCACACGGTCCACCGCACGATGGTGCGCGATTGTCAGCACCCACGTCGTCACCGAACCCCGCTCAGGCCGGTAGGCCGCCGCCGTGCGCCAGACCTCCAGCAGGACCTCCTGAGTGACCTCCTCGGCATGAGCCGGACTGCTCAGAATCCGAAGGGCTACCCCGTAGACAGGTGCGGCGACCATGCGGTACAGCGCCTCGAACGCACGCTCGTCACCGCGCGCCGAAAGCTCAAGAAGACGACGCGGCTCCGTGGCCAGCGGTCCTTGCCGGCCGCTGCACAGCACATCGGGGCGAGCTTGCGTGGGCGGTTTCACACGGCCAGAGTCCGGCGATCGTGCGTGCTCGGCCAAGTCGAACCGTTTGTGCAGCGATTTGTGAACCCGAGACCACAATCGATGCGGCAACGCTGCGACTCTTCCCGTCGGCTGCTCCGGCCGATTCTGCAGACGAGGCCGCGCGGTGCGTGGCCCTACGGATCGTCGAGCGATGGAGCGGACCATGAAACTGCACGACGAACTGCCGGTCGACCACCGGCTTTCCCAGGTCTACCGTGTCGGGGCCGGACTCTGCGGCGCGGCCCTGTTCGTGTTCGGCTTCCTCGGATTCGCGGACGGCCTGCCCTTCTTCAGTACCTCGGGGGAGAAGATTGCCGGATTGTCCAGCAACGGCCTGCTCAGCCTCGTGTCGGTGGTCACGGCCGTCGTCCTGGTCGGCGGAGCGGTGATCGGCGGAAACGCCGCTTCCACGATCAACATCACCGTGGGCACGCTGTTCGTCCTCAGCGGTTTCGTGAACCTGGCGGTGCTGGACTCGTCGGCCAACATCCTGGCCTTCCGGATCCAGAACGTGCTGTTCAGCTTCGTGACGGGACTGGTGATCGCCACCTTCGGCATGTACGGGCGGGTGAGCGGAAAGCTGCCGCTCGACAACCCCTACTGGCGCCACCGGCACCCCCGGTCGACCACTCGCAACGGTCCTGAACGGGTTTCCGGCGGGGTGGCGCGACCCGGCCTCCCCGGGCGTCCGGCGTGAGCGGCCCGCGCCCGCACTGGGTGTTCGGCGACCAGCTGGGGCCGCACTTCCGCGATCCCGCGGCGGACGGCCCGGACCCGGACGCAGGCGGGGAAGTCGCCAAGCCGGACCAGTTCGTCGAGTAGGGCGGACAGGACGGCGTAGGGGTCGGCGCCGCGGGAGCCCTCCGTACCAGGCTGTTCGCCGGGCTGCGGGCCCGGTTCGGCGGCGGTGCCGCGGAAAGCGGTGCGGAACCAGCCGGGCCCGGTCGTACCGGTGGCGCTGGTCGCCCTCACCGCCACCTGGTTCTGGGCACCGGAGTCCAGGGACCCGTCGAGCGCCCGACCGGACCCACCGGGCCTGCTCACCGCCTCGGCCGCCGTCGGCCGTGAACGACGCGACCCGCGAGACCGGAGGCACCCCGACCCGCGCCGGGGCCCGTGCGCCCATCCGGCTGGACCGCTGAGCCGGCGCCGCGGCGCCGGCTCAGGCGGGGCGCAGGAAGACCTCGTCGGTGTAGCACCAGGCCCAGTCCTCACCGGGCTCGAGGGACCGGGCGATGTGGTGCCCGCCGGCGGTACGGGCGTGGTGGTGGGCGTGCTGCCCGGACGAGCTGTCGCAGCAGCCGACGTGCCCGCAGCTCAGACAAGCCCGCAGGTGCACCCAGGCCCGGCCGGTCCGCAGGCACTCCTCGCAGCCCGTGCCCGGGTCGGCGGGAGCCTCCCGGAGGTCGTCCAGATGGCCGCAGGTCCGCTGAACGACCAGGCCCGGATCGACCGCGACCCGCCAGGCCCGCTGTCCGTTCACGCCGACCGGGTTTCCGGCCCGGCCAGATCGGCCAGCACCTCCCGGGCCGCCCGGGCGCCCGAGGCGAGCGCCCCCTGAACCGAGCCGGTGGCCCGGTGGTCCCCGCACACGTAGCGCCCCGGCGCGAACCGGGTGCTGCGGCTGAGCAGGAGCGGCGCTGGACCGGCCGGTAGCGCCTCGGCGATCCGGTACTCCGCCAGCTGCTCCCAGGCGGAGGTGTCCGCCCCGTACAGTGCTCCGGCCCGGACCCGGGCCGCCCGCTCGTCCGCGTCCGTTCCCAGGACCGAGGTCGACACCAGTGCCCGCCCGTCCGGTGAACAGCCGGGGACGACCTCCGACAGCACCACCGTGTTCAGCACCTGCCGGCCCCCGTCCACGACGAGGGTCGGCTCGCGCAGGGGGCTGGTCGGCGCCGCGTGGTAGAAGGTCGTGACCCTTCGGGCCGTCGGTACCCGCAGGCCCGGCAGCAGCCGGGCGGCCTGCGCCATCCCGGTCGCCACCACGACCGCACGGGCCCGAAGCGCCGCACCGTCCGCGAGCACCACGTGCTGCGCCGTCACTCGTTCCACCCGGGCGTTGCGCACCAGCCGGTCCTGCGGCAGCCGGGCCGCCAACTGGCGCGGCACCGCCCCGATGCCGTCCCGGGGCAGGCACAGACTGCCGCGCAGCATGCTGTGCCACACCAGGTGGAACAGCCGGCTGGAGGTCTCCAGCTCCTCCTCGAGGAACACCCCGGCCAGGAACGGGCCGAGCACCTCGTGGACGGCGTTTCGCGACACCCCGGCCCGGCGCAGCGCGCCGGCGGTGTCGGTCTCCGGCAGGCGCTTGAGCACGGTGGCGGGCAGCACCGCGTCAGCGGCGCCCAGCAGTCCCAGTGCGGCCAGGTCACGCAGCGGCAGCAGCCTGCCGGGCAGCAGGTCGCCGGCCTGACCCGGGCGCCGGGTCGGATCGACCACCCGGCGCAGGCCCCGCGTGCCGGCCAGCAGGAATCCCGGGGTGAACGGGCGTAGCCCCAGCGCTCCGAAGTCCAGACGTCGCCTGACCTGCGGGTAGGCGGTGTTGAACACCTGGAAGCCGCGGTCGAGCCGGAAGCCCTGGACCACGTCGGTGCGCATCCGTCCGCCCACCTTCCCGGCGGCCTCCAGGACCAGGACGTCGCGTCCGGCCGCGGTCAGGTCCAGCGCGCAGGCCAGTCCGGCCAGGCCCGCGCCGACCACCACGATCTCCGCTGCTTCGTTCTTCGGCATCTCAGCTGCCTCCTTCCCGGCCTCCGCCGGTCCGAGCCCGGCGCGGGGGACCCGTGCGGCACGAGGCGAGGTAGGCGTCCGCCAGGGATGCGGCCATGGCGTCGATGCCGAACCGCCCGCGCACCGTCGCCGATCCGGCTGCCGCCATCGCGGCGAGCTCGGATGCAGGAGTGCTGACGAGCGAGCACAGGCCCTCGGCGAGCGCCTCCACGGATTCAGTGGCCAGGAGGCGTCCGTTGACGCCGTCGCGCAGGTAGTGGGAGGCGCCGCCGCGCCGGGGGGCGGCGACCGGAAGGCCGGCCTCCATGGCCTCGAGCACGGCGAGCCCGAACTCCTCCTTGGCACTGGGGCACACGTAGAGCGCGGCTCCCGGTCCTGTCTGTGCCAACGCATTCTCCAGGAGGCGGACATGCCGGTTGGGCAGAGCGGGCCACAGGGCCGCCCGCCGCATCGCGACCGGGTCCGACCGCAGCAGCTCGGTGACCCGCCCTCGCACCGTCGATTCGACGGCGGTCGGCTCCCTGAGCGACCCGCCGACGAGGAGCAGGGTCGAGCGGTGATGAAGGCGGGCGTGCATCCAGGCCCGCACGAACCCCTCCTGCTGTTTGACCGGGTGGAGCCGTCCCACGCACAGGAGCAGCGGCAGTTCACGGTCCGAGGCGTCCAGTCCGTCGGTGGTCGCACCGCCGGCGTACAGCCGGGAGAGCATCGCGCGCGCGGTCGCGCCGTCGTGGGGGGCCGGGCGGAAGGGGGAGATGCCTTCGGGCTGGATGTGGATTGCGCGGCCCCGCAACTGCGGGAAGTGCGCGTGGAGTTCCTCGATCCCCGGTCGGCCGGGCATGGCCACGAGCAGGTCGGCGCGGGCCACGAGCAGGTCGGCGACAAAGACCCGGTGCAGGTCCACACGCAGCGCGCGGCCCGCGTCGCCGTTGTGGACCGGCTCGGTGCCGGCATGCCGTTCGTCCATGGTGCGGTGAGGGTCGGGGGTGACGGTGAACGCGAGCTTGGCGCGGTGGCGGAGCGTGGCCTGGGCGACGGCGAGGGACGCGTCGTCGGCGAACCTGACGTGGGTGAGGTCGGGTCGGGCTCCCGGGAGCTCGAAGACGCGGGAGGTCCACCAGGCCAGTGCGCTCCGATGGGCGGCGGCGGTCTCCGGCTCAAGCGTTCCCGGCGTGTCCACAGGGAGCCGCACGAGCCAGTGCGCCGGACTCAACTCGCTCACCAGGGGTCGGTGTTGTGAATCGGTCGGATGGGTGGCGGTGAGGGTCAGGACCCGCGCGACGCGCGCGTCGGCTGTGAGGGCCTCGCCGAGTCCGGCCAGCAGCACGCTCATGCCGCCGCTGAGTCCGGCGCCCGGCTCGTCGAGGCGGCCCAGCAGCATCGACTGCGCGACCACCAGGGATCCCCGGAAGCGCTGAGTCAGGGCCGCGAACGCCGTCCTGAACCGTTGCCCGGCCGCGGATCCCGGGCGTGCCCGCTCGCAACAGGCCGCGAGCAGGAGCTGTTCGTAGGGGTCCTTCGCCGCTTCCGGACCCGGCAGCACCAGGTGACCGCCCGGTACTCCCGACAGGTAGCGCCACCGTGCGTGCAGGTGCGCCCGCGTGGCGGGTGCCAGCTTGACCACCTCTCGGGCCGAGAGCGGCCGCAGAACGTTCGCGTCGGCGATGTCCAGCAGGAACGCCGTCTCCGCCGGGCCGGGGGCGGCCAGCAGGCGCCGACGGATTTCCGCGGTCGCCGTCAGCCCCTCATCAAGGCCGGCACTGCGCTCCCACGCCTCGGCGAGTGCCGTCCGTTCCCACTCCGCCTGGTCCGGTGCAGCCCCGGCGGCCGCCAGCAACCGTGTCGGGACGGCCCGTTCGCGCCGCGCCAACTGGCGAAGCCGTGCCGCTCGCCGATCGGAGCCCGACAGGACCGCATCAGGGTGGACGCACCGATCCCCGTACTCGGCCCGCGCGAGCCGACCGAGCAGGTTGCCACCGGTCACGGCCCCGGTGTCCTGGGTCCAGTAGTACCTGCGCCACGCCGCAAGACCCGTGGCGGCGCCCGCATCGGCGCCCGCCGGTCGCGAGGTCGTGGTCGGTGTGCTGCGCTGTGTCATCGGCCGTCCTCCCAAGCCGTCGGGTGGTCTCGGCCTCCTGTTCGGAGACCGATGGCCGAGCGGATTGGATCCAGGACCCTCCCACCACGCATGCCCGCACGCGAGCGGCCGGGACGCGATCGCGCGGCCGGCCGGATCCGCGGCTGTCTCGTGATCCCTGGCATCATCGAAGCCGCACGCGAACCCACGGCCCCCGACGGAGGACACCATGGCCCGCGTCGTCGTGATCAGCCCGCCCTTCCACTCCCACGCCCGCCCGCTCGCCGCCCTCGGCGCCGCGCTGGCCCGGCACGGCACCCGCGTCGACTTCGCTTGCACCGGCGCGTTCGCCGAACTCGCCGCCCGCAGTGGCCTCGGCTTCGCCGAACTCGCCGCCACCCGCAACGCCAACCACGGCATCGCCGAAACGACCCGCCAGGGCCGGGCCGAGGCGAGCCGCCTGCGCGAGTTCCTCGCCGCCACCCACCACGGACCGACCGAGACCCTCCTCACCCAGGCCCGCCACCGCGGCGACGACATGCTCCCCGACCCTGAGCGCGTCCTGAACGAGCTCGGCGCCCTCGACACCGCGGTGCGCCCCGACTGGTACCTCGTCGACCAGCTCGCCTACAGCGCCACCCTCGCCCTGCACTGCCTCGGCCTGCCCTACGCCACGTTCTGCCCCGGCCACCCCAGCTATCTGCCCGCCACTCCCGACGCCCACTTCGGCCTGCCGTACGCCTGGCCCGACACCCTGCGCCCGGACACCGCCGACCTCAGCCGGCTGCGCGCCGCGGTAGCGGCCAACGACGTGGCCTTCACCGCGACCTTCAAGGCGATCGCCCGCCGCCACGCCCCCGACCGCCCGGAACCCGGCCGTGCCTTCGCGCTCTGCTCACCGCACGCCGTCGTCTTCAACTACCCGCTTCTGCCCTGGCTGCCGCCCGCTCCGCCCGGGCCCAAGGCCATCTACGCGGGTCACCTGCTGCCGCACACCGGCACCGCCCCGCTGGACGGGCACTGGCGCAACGCGGTCACACGCCTGACGGCAGCGGGTCGCCCACTGACGCTCGTCGCCCTGGGCACGTTCCTGTCCGCCCGCCACGACGTCCTGGCCACCGCGACCGCCGGGATCCTCCGGCACACACCGGCCTCGGTGATCCTGGCCGCCGGCGACCACCTCGCCGAGCTCACGGCCCACCCGCTGCTGCGGGAGGCGCCAGCCGAGCGGCTGGAGGTCGCACCCGCCATTCCGCAGCAGGAACTGCTCCCGTACGCCGCCGCCATGGTCCACCACGGCGGCAACAACTCCTTCACGGAGTGCCTGCACGCCGGCGTGCCCGCTCTGGTACTTCCCTTCTCCAGCGACCAGTTCGCCATCGCGCACGACGCCGAACGCGCCGCCCTCGGCCGCTGCCTCGACCCCAACACGCTCACACCGGAATCCGCCGGCACCGCCGTCGCGGACCTGCTCGACGGACAGGCCCGCGGCACCGCCGAGCTCAGCGCCCGTGTGCGTCCGCTGGGCCCCGACTGGGCGGCGTCCTCGCTGCTGCGGTACATGCCCTCCCGCTTCCGAACACTGCGCCCCGCAACGGCCGATGCGCCAAACGCTGCGACAGGCGACGCGCCGTGACCGGTGGAGGCTGGACGAGGACCGGCGGAAGAGAGGCGGCAGCACCGTGAACGCGCCGTTGACCGACCGAGAGCGACACCTGCTGAAACGACATCGAGCAGCACCTACGCCGGGCCCTTCTCGCGACTCCGCTCCGTCCTGCCCGGGCGGCCTCGGTGGGCTGCGCGATCGGTCCACTCCCGCCCTGGGCCCGGCGGATGTACGGGTTACCGGGCTGGCCGGCAACGGATCACCTGGCCACCATGCAGGCCGAGCTGCTGAGGCAGACGGCCCGGAGACTGCCGTCGTCCTCGCAGGTCGTCGATGATGCTTGGGACGGCGACGTTGACGATCGCGGAGTCCACGATGATCAGCGACACGCCGAGGCTGATCGCGACCAGGCCCCACCAGCGGCGACGCCTGGGGGACGGAGCGGGGCCCGCCGGATTGTCGGGGGCCTTGCCGGTGGTGGTCATGAACACCTCCTGCGGTCGCGGCGGTGCCGGGGGCAGTGGGAGTGTCGGCCGGTTCCCCGGGGCGCGCCGGTCGGCGCGCCCCGGGCGGGGTCACGTGGAGTCGTGCCGGCCCCTCGGTCCGGAGGTTTCGGGGCGGCCGGGCCACCAGAAGTGGCGGCCGGTCAGCAGGACGAGCGCGGGAACGAGGACGGTGCGCACCAGCAGGGTGTCGAGGAGGACGCCGATGCCGACGATGACGCCGATCTGGGTGAGGGTGATCAGGGGCAGGACGCCCAGGACGGCGAACACGGCGGCGAGCAGGATGCCGGCGCTGGTGATGACTCCGCCGGTGGAGGCGAGGGCTCGCAGGACGGCGCGTCGGGTGTCGTGGCCGGTCACGGTGTCCTCGCGGGTGCGGGCGATGAGGAAGATGTTGTAGTCGACGCCGAGGGCGACCAGGAACAGGAAGGACAGCAGGGGGACGTTGGTGTCCAGGGCCGGGAAGTCGTAGACGGTGCGGAAGATCGTCCAGCTCGCGCCGAGGGCGGCGAAGTAGGAGGCGATCACGGTGGCGACCAGCAGCAGCGGGGCGACCAGCGCGCGGAGCAGGGCGATGAGCACGATCAGGACGATCGCGAGGACGAGGGGGACGACGATGCGGGTGTCGCGGGTGTCGGCCCGGGCGGTGTCGTAGGCCTCGGCGGTGGTGCCGCCGACGAGGGCGTTGGAGCCGGGGACCCCGGCGACGCGTTCGCGGAGCAGGTCGATCGTGCGGTCGGAGGCGGCGGTGCCGGGGGCGGCGTCGAGGACGACGTCGGCGCGGCCCCACCCGTCGGTGTGCGCTCCCGGGGTGACGGAGGAGACGCCGGGGACCTGGCGGGCTGCTTCGACGACCTGGTCGCGGGTGGCGTTGCTGGAGAGGAGGGTCAGGGGGTCGACGGCGCCGGCGGGCTGGACGGCGGCGAGGGTGCGCTGTCCGAGGACGGATTCGGGGGTCTTGCGGAAGGAGTCGGCCTGGGCGAGACCGGTGGTGACGCCCAGCGCGCCGGACGCGAGGAGGAGCAGGACGCCGGCCCCGGCGAGGGCAATCCGGGCGGGGCGCTTGGCGACCGCTCGGCCGATGCGGGACCACAGGCCTCGGCGGTCGGCGGTGACGGGCTCGCCGACCTTGGGCACGAGCGGCCAGAACAGCCACCGGCCGGGTAGGACGAGGGCGGCGGGCAGGACGACCAGGCCGAACAGCATCGCGGTGAGGATGCCGACGGCGCCGGCGAAGCCGAGGCCGCGGTTGCCGGTGAGTTCGGCGGCGAGGAGGGTCAGCAGGCTCAGGACGACGGTGGTCCCGCTGGCCAGGACGGCCGGGGCCGTGCCGCGCCAGGCGCGGGCCATGGCGGTGAACCGGTCCTCGGTGAGGTGGAGTTCGTCGCGGTAGCGGGAGACGAGCAGCAGGGCGTAGTCGGTGCCGGCGCCGAACACCAGGACGGACAGGATTCCGGCGGCGGACGCGTCGACCTGGACTCCGGCGTGCGGGGCGAGGGCGCCGACGAGGATTGCGGCCGTGCGGTCCCCGGCGCCGACGACCAGCAGCGGGAGGAGCCACAGGACGGGGCTGCGGTAGGTGATCAGCAGGAGTACGGCGACCACCGAGGCGGTGGCGATCAGCAGGTTGGTGTCCGCGCCGGCGAAGACCTTGCCGATGTCGGCCCGGAAAGCGGGCCCTCCGGTGACCTCGGCGTGCAGGGGCGTCGGCAGGTCCTGTCCGGCGACGCTGCGGATCCGGTCGACGGCGGCGGTGTTCTGCTTGTCGTCGGCGCCGGTGGGCAGGAGCACGGCGACGGTGGCGGCCCTGTCGTCGACGAGTTGGGGTGTCGCGGCGGCCGGTGCGAGGCCCAGGGCACCGAGTGGCGTTGCGCGTTGGGCGATCGCGGAGCGCTGGGCGGCCGTGAGGGGGGTGCCGTCGGTGTTGCTGTAGACCACGATCGCCGGGGCGGCGGCGCCGGACGGGAAGCCCTTGAGGATCTCGGCGACCTGGGCGGACTGGGACGAGGCGGGCAAGCCGGTCCCGGTCGCCTTCGTGGTGGTGGCGTCACGGGGCCCCAGCGCGAACGCTGCTGCGAGCCCGACCACGGTCAGGAGTAGGACGGCCCAGGCGGTGGCCCGCGGTCTCCGGAGGGAGCCGTCGGTGGAGGACGCGTGGCCGGAGGACGGCGGCCCGGCGTGACGGGTTGGGGAAGGGGACACGGCAACGCACCCTCGAAGTCGTTAAGTTACTTAGCGATATCCACCGTGGCAGACTTCTCCTCATGGCGCAACACCAGTCATTCGGAGCCCGGCCGGATTCGGATTCCGGTCAACGCGAAGCCGTCCGCCCGCATGGCGCGCCGGTCGGCGACGACCTGTCCCGGGCCCTGCGCGACGTGCTCACGCTGACCCAGCTCGCTCGCGCGGTCCTGGCCGAGCGCCTCGGGATGCCGCTCACCAACGTCGAGGCCGTCGAGCACGTGATCATGGCCCAGGGTTCGGGCGAGCCGATCGGCCCGGTCGAGCTGTCGCGGCGCCTCGGTGTCACCAGCGCCGCCGGCACCCAGTCCGTCAACCGACTCGTCTCCGAGGGCCACATGACCCGCGGCCCCCACCCGAGCGACGGCCGCCGCCAGGTCCTGGACGTCACCGACAGCGGCCTCACCCACGTGATGGGCGAACTCGCCCCACTGCTGGAACTGCTGCACGAGGCGTCCCGCGGCCTGGACGAGAGCGAACGTGCGGCGGCGAAGCGCTACCTGGAGAAGGTCTCCGAGGCCTACCACGCTTACCTGGCGCAGGCCGCCGAATAGCGGCGCGGAACGCCGCTCCCGCCTGCGCGGCCTCACCTCCGGTGCCGCGCCCCGCCGCCGCGACACCGTCCCGCAGCCCGCGCGGTCGGCCTTCGTGCCGGCGGGCCGGACCCCCGCCCGGGTGGGTGTGTGGCGATGGGAGACATTGCTGTCCGTCGAGCCGAACCCGATGACGTGCCCGCCCTGGCAGCCATGCGCCGGCGGTTCAAGCTGGAGGACGGTGGAGACGAAGCCCTGCAGAACGACGAGGAACTGCATCCTCGTCGGCCATCAGTGTTGCTGGGGTCAGTACCGCGCGCCCCATTGCTTGTCGGTGGAGACGATCTCGCGGCCGAGTGGCATGAGGGGGACCGGGATCATCTTGAGGTTGGCCCAGCCGAACGGGATCCCGATGATCGACAGGAACAGCGGGATGCCGGTGACCAGGTGCGCGATGGCCGGCCACCACCCGGCGAAGACGAGCCAGATCACGTTCCCGACGCAGGAGGCGGCCCCGGCGTCCGGCCGCTCGACGGTGGTCCGCCCGAACGGCCACAGTATGAAGCCGGCGATCCTGAATGAGGCGATGCCAAACGGGATCGCGTTCGGACGCTCAGCATGGCGCACCTTCGCCGTTCCGCTTCCGGCTGACACTCCCACAGGCCTGCCCAGCACAAAAGCGGATGGCCGACGAGGAACCTAGCCCTCGCCGGCCATCCGCGTTGGTGGCGGTTCAGTACCGTGCGCCCCACTCGCGGTCGGTGGAGACGATCTCGCGGCCGAGTGGCATCAGCGAGATCGGGATCATCTTGAGGTTGGCCCAGCCGAACGGGATCCCGATGATCGACAGGAACAGCGGGATGCTGGTGATGAGGTGCCCGATCGCCAGCCACCAGCCGGCGAAGACGAGCCAGATCACGTTCCCGACGCAGGACGCGGCCCCGGCGTCCGGCCGCTCGACGGTGGTCCGACCGAACGGCCACAGTATGAAGCCCGCAATCCGAAACGAGGCAATGCCAAATGGGATGGTGATTACGAGTACGCAGCAGATGATTCCGGCGAGCACGTAGGCGAGAGCCATCCAAATGCCGCAGAAAACCAGCCAGATGACATTGAGGATGAACTTCACTGCACTCATGCTCGATACCTTCTCATGACCCGTGGTGTGGAACGACGACCCTGGCATGCCCGCTGACGAGCGTGTCCACCCCCTTAGGGGTGGATTCTCAGGGGTCGATCCGGGTTGTCGAGCCGGAGATGGGCGCTCCTTCGGGCTCAACGCCCGCCGAGGACGGCCAGGTGCCCGACAGCCGACTTGGAAAGACTGTCGAGTATTGCCTTCCCCTTCGTTGCGGTGCCTAGTGAAGGCGAGCCGATGATGCCGGTCGTCGTGTATCCGGCCATGCCCAGAGTCAGCAGATGGGGCCGCTCGGGGGCGGAGTGGTCGTCGCCGTCGATCCCGTCCCGTACGAGGTGCGGGGCGCCGTGGAGAAGGAGTGAGACCTCCAGTTCTCCACCGTGCATGTCCTCGGCGCCGCTGCTCTCCAGGCCGGCGTCCTCGCGGGCCCGGTGCCAGTCCTCGCGGACTGGGAAGAGGGCGACCTGTGGGCCGGCGGTGTTGGCCTCCTGGACGACGTTGCCGAGCACGTAGTTGCCGCCGTGGCCGTTCACGATGAGCAGGCCGGGGACGCCGGAGGCCTTGAGAGACTTCCAGATGTCGTTGATCACCGCGTAGAGCGTGGTAGCGCTGATGCTGACCGTGCCGGCCATGTGGGCGTGCTCGTGCGAGCAGGACACCGTGATCGGCGGGAGGAGGAAGAGGTCGTGGTCGGTGGCGACCCGCTGCGCGATCAGACTGGCGACGACGGTGTCGGTGGTGAGGGGCAGGTGGTCGCCGTGCTGCTCGAAGCTGCCGACGGGCAGCACGGCGATCTTTGCGCCGCGTCGGCGTTCGTCTGCGGAAGTGGCTGCCGTGATCAGTGCGTCCATGTGCCCCAGCCTCTCTCATGCGGTCATCAGCGGTCGAGGGGTTCCTTGCCGCTGTACATCAGGGCCAAGCGGCTGGTGAACGTGGCTACTGCGGGCACAGCTTGCCACCGGTGGAGTGCTTTGCCCGCTGCGGACAGTTCGGACACGGCGCGGGCGGACTCGGTGTCGAGGGCGATCGACAGCGCTCGGTCGGCCGCGGTGGCCGCCTGCTCCGGCTCGCCGGACACCGCGTAGGCGCGCGCGAGCCGGGAGAGGTAAACGCCCTGGTCGTTTCGGTAGATCGGCGGCAGGGCCTGGAGCTCGGCCTCGAACATCCCCACGGCCGTCCGGGGATCTCCGAGTTCGATCAGGCAGTTCGCGCGCTGCATCTCGATGTACGTCGGTGTGCAGTACGCCAGGTCGAGCGCGTCGTCTGCGTGCGAGTCGTCCGGCTCGGCGGCGAGTTCGTGTGCCTCGTCGAACTTCGCCTGGGCAAAGCGCTGGTTACCCATGAGGGTGTGGCCCTGGGCTTCCTGCTGGGCGGCCAGTGCGCGGATGCGGAGGGTGGCGCCGGCCGCTCGTTGTGCGGCGCGGGCGAGGCTGATGGCCTTCTGGGCGTCGCGTCGGGCGGTGGCCTGGTTGCTTTTGCGGAAGAGCACGTAGGCGGCCATGACCTCGTCACCCGCCTCCTGCGCCCACTCCATGGCGCGGTCCGACCAGTACAGGGCCTGGTCGAAGTCCCCGAGGTCCTGGTTCAGCCAGCCCAAGAACTCGGCCGTACGGGCACCGATGACGAGGAGCTCGTCCCGGTCGCGGCCGCCGGTGTTCTGCTGGATGCGGTCCAGGAACTGGATGTGCCGGGTCACCGCGTCGAGTGCGTGGCGGGAGCCGAGCAGGTTCGCGGCCCGGTAGTGGCCGGGCATGGCGCCGCGAAGGTGACTGACGAAGAACTCGGGGTCGATCGGCGAGTTGAGGCGTTGCCCGTCGGCGGACGGTGCTGGCGCTTGGCGTCCTGGCGACGGGAGGGGCGTCTCCTGCTCCCACTCCCGGGTGGCCAGCCCGAGCATGTGCCCGGGGAGGTGCAGCCCGTCCGCGATCCGTTCGATGAGCTCGATCTTCTCGATTCTGCGCTTTCCGGACGCGATCTCGCCGACGCGGCTCGGTGTCATGTCGCAGGCGCGGGCGATGAGCGACGGGTAGATCCCGGCCAGCCTGAGCAGCCGGAACACCGCGGCGAAGTCTCGTCTTCGGCAGGCCGCGACCATCTCCGGATTGGAGAGCAGCCCGGCCGGGAGCCGGTCCGGAACGCGAGCATCGGTCACCACAGCCCCCGCTGTCGATCAATAGACGCTGCAAGGAAGTTGATTACCTGTGAGTTTACCCACATTGGGTAATCACCTTGGGTAGGAAGTTCGCACTCTCCCTCGGCAGCCTGGTGATGAGGGCCGGAACATCCGGGCCTGATCGTCCCCGTGGGCACCGGAGGGTGGTGCGCTTTGATCAGCTTGGGAGAACCCCAGGGCACTGCTGAGTCGCCTGAGAGGGACGGCGGGATACCCGCGTTCGAGGTGAGGCTCACCCGGCATCGAAGGTCGGTCGGCGTGGCCCGGCTGCACCTCCGTATCTTCCTGGCCCGCGTGCCGGGTGGAGACCTCCTCGCGGACGACGCCGTCATCGTGCTCGGCGAGTTGATGAGCAACGCGGTGAAGCACGCCAGGGTGCCCAAGGGGCGGCGGATCTATGTCCGCTTCGAGATGGTGCTCGATCACCTCCGGCTGGAGGTGCACGACGCGAGCAGCGAGAAGCCGGTGATCCGGCGGTCCGTGGGCGTCGACTCCGAGTCGGGCCGGGGGCTGTGCCTGGTGGAGGGCCTGTCGGTCGAGTGGGGCGTCGTGCCTCGGCCGGAAGGCATCGGAAAGATCGTTTGGGCCCTGGTGGGCCCGGGAGGCGGTGCGTCGTGAACAAGCGGGCGTCCGGGTCGGCGGCGACCCGGTGTTTCTACTGCGGCTCGGGGCTGTTGAAGGCGGCGACCCGGACCATCGTGGTGAACGGCCGGACGGTCCGGGTCCACCTGTGGCACCCGCGCCGTGCGGGGGAGGTGACCGGGAAGTGATGCCGCTTCGAGACCACGGCGAACCGGGCACGGACCTGGTAGCGGCGGCCGGAGGATCCGGTCCGGAGACGGGCTCCCCGTACCCGTTCCCGGTGATCGCGGAGGTCCGGGGCGTGACCGCGCCCGCGCGGTTCAGCAAGCTGCCGGACGCGATGGCAGCGGTTCTGACGACGTTGGACGCGCTCCCGCTCAGCCCGGACCAACAGGGGTACTTCGCCGAGCTGCTCGGTCCGTCGAAGGCCCAGACGATCGGGCATCGGCTGGCGACGCACGGGGAGGTGCGGGCCCTGGCCTTCCTCGACCTGACCCCGACGGTGGTTCGGCTGTACCCCGCGACTTGAGCGCTGGTATGTGGCGATGCAGGCCTGGCAGGATCGGCTCGTGATGCATACCTCGGTGACCATGCGCGAGCTTGAGGTCGGTGACTGCCACGCTGTACATGCCTTTGCCAGCCTGTCGGAGGCTTGCCGCTACCAGGCGTGGGGGCCGAACACTGAGGAACAGACGCGGGACTTCGTCCAAAGCGCAGTGGATGCCCGGTTGCAGTCCCCGCGGGCGAGATTCGTGTATGCGGCCTGCCTCGACGGTGAACTCGTCGGTCTCGGCGAGTTGAAGGTTCGTAGCCTGGCCCACCGGCAGGGCGAGATCTCCTATCTCGTCCATCCTCGGATGTGGGGTCGGGGCGTGGGCTCAGCTATCGGCGGGGAACTTCTCGGCAGAGGGTTTGGGCTGATAGGACTGCACCGGATCTATGCGACCTGCGATCCTCGCAACGTCGCATCGGCCCGGGTGCTGGGCAAGCTCGGCATGACCCACGAGGGGCGGCACCGGCACACCGCGCTGCTTCGGGACGGCTGGCGTGACTCCGACGTCTTCAGCATCCTCGACCAGGAATGGGCGCACCGGCCCGGGCCCGAATGATCGGGGCATCGGTGGCCAGGTCCCGGCAGCGGCCCTGGTGCCGGGACGCGAAGAACCGCGCGGGATCATCTGGCGTGTGAAGTCGAGCTGGGCCCGCGCGGCCTGTTCTGGTTCCGCCCTGTGCGGGATCTCGAAGGAACACCTGAGCACACTGATAACCGGGTTGGCTGGGCCGTGGGCCGCCGCGCGAGACTCTGACCTGGCCAAACGGCGTGCCCATGGTCGACTGCGGGTAGCCGGGGCCGGGCCGGATCACCCGTTGGTCTTCGTGGATCGGGTGCTGGTGACCTTGGTGGTGCTGCGCTGGGCGCTGTCGCACAGAGTGCTCGCGGCAATGTTTAAGGCTCGCACCGGTGTCTCTTGGGCGAAACTCCCCGAGGAGTACAGCTCGACGAGTACTGCCTCGAAGTACTTCAACGATTGGGTGGCGCAGGGTGTCCGGGCCGAGCTGGACCTGACGCTCGCCGAGGTCGAACGGGTACCGGTACCCAGCCCCGAGCTGCTCCCGGCTATGCGAATCGAGGGGCGGGTCGACCCCCGCGTGATGCTGAGCGCGGCAGAACCATCCCGAACGGAATGGTCACGATCAGGAGGCAGCAGACGATGCCGGCGACCACGTAGCCGACGGCCATCCAGATGCCGCAGAAAATCAACCAGATGACGTTGAGAACAAGTCGATGATCTTCATGGGGCGTACCTTCTCACGTTCGACGGGCTCGCAGCTACGACCGTGCCTTGCCCGGGGGCGGGCGCGTCCACGCCCCTAGGGGGTGTTCTTCCGGGAAGGTTCGGGGGCGGGTCAATGGGCGTCGCGGCATTGGGCGTCGGGAGTGCAGAGGGTGAGGGAGAGCGGCTTGCCGGTGGCGGGGATCCGGTAGTGGTAGGCGGCGAAGGTGACGAGGTGGCCGGCCCCGAGGTCGACGGTGCGGTGGCGGACCGGGCTGACCAGGTGGTCGCCGTCGCCGACCACTTCGATGTCGTTCACCTGGCCGCGGAAGGCGGTGAAGGCGTAGGAGTCCACGCCGGCCGTGGTGTCGGCCGGCATCGGGGTGCGCGGGATCAGGTCCGCGATCGCGGCGAACCAGATGGTGGTGGGCGCCCGGCCGGCGTCGTCGATGACGGCGTAGCAGACGTCGAGGTTGTCCAGCAGCCAGAACGCCATCGCCCGGGAACGCCCGTCGGTGTCGAGCACCGCCATGGTCGGCAGCGTCGGCTTCGGGCACTGCGGCGGCAGGTTGAGCCCGCCCACCAGGTCCACGATCCACTGAGCGGACGGCGGCGCCGGTTCGGGCAGCGGCACCGGGTGCCGGCCCCCGCCCAGGTCGACGAGCGGCTCGCAGCCGGTGACCGCGCCCAGCGCCGCCGCCAGCACCACCGTCGAACAGAGCACTCCCATGCCGCGTCTCATCGCGCCTCCCCCGGACCGGACGGGTCCGCCCCAGGATGCGGCCCGTGGCGGACGGCGGCAAGCCTCCGGGCGTGCCCGGCGCCCGGAGGCCCGCCGCGGTCAGGCCGGGCGGGGGAGGTAGGCCAGGCCGTGGGCGCCGGGCTCGGCGCGCTTGGGGAGGGTGAGCCGGGTGACGGGGGTGAGGGTGTCGAGGTCGATGACGTCGACGGTGGAGGAGGCGGCGGAGGAGACGTAGCCGAGGCGCCCGTCGGGGGAGGAGGTGATGGTCAGCGGGAAGGTGCCCACGTCGACTGAGCCGAGCGGGCGGTGGGTGGCGGTGGAGAAGACGGTGAGCCGGCCGTTGGTCCGCCCGTCGAAGGGGGAGCCCGGATCGGTGGTGGCGTGGATCTCGCCCGCCAGCAGCCGGCCGGAGGCGGTCAGGTGGACCGGGAGGACGGCGGAGCCGGTGGGCAGGACGTCGGCCACGGTGGCGGTGCGGGCGTCGATGACCCGGATGCCGGGCGTGGCGTCGGGGTCCTTGGCGAAGCCGAGGTAGGGCCCGCCGACGTACACCCGGGCGCCGTCGGCGGAGACGGCCAGGCCCTCGCTGCCGGGGACGGCCACCTTGGCGGTCAGCGTGCCGCGGGCGAGGTCCACCACGGAGACGTACGGCGCCTCCTTGTTGGTGGCGTAACCGGTGCGCCCGTCCGGGGAGATGGCGAACCAGTGCGGGCCGGGGGCGTCGGTGTCGATCCGGCCGAGCGGGCGGCGGGTCGCGGTGTCGATGACCACCACGCCGCCGGGGCGGTCCGCCGAGGCCTCGACGCTGACGTAGAGCCGGCCGCGGACCGGGTCCAGCGCCAGGCCGTGCGGGCCGTGCTCGGGGGCGAGGTCGATCACCTCGACGATCTTGCGGGTGTCGGCGTCGATGACGGTCACCTCGGTGCGGTGGCCGCTGTGGGCGTTGTAGTAGCCGGAGCGGTAGGCGCTGGTGCACCAGAGCAGTCGCCGGGTCGGGTCGAAGCACAGCTCGTGGGGCTCGGCGGTGACCTCGACCCGGTCCAGCAGGGCGTCGGTGGCGACGTCGAAGAAGGAGACGGTCGGGCCGCTCTGGCTGACGACGGCGAGGACGTCGCCGGCGAGGTGGGCGCGGGGGTCGTTCGGCACGGTAACTCCTGGCTCGGGAGGGCCTGGTAGGGGAAGGCCCGGTACGGGAGGGCCTGGTACGGGACGGCCCGGAACGGGAAGGCCCGGTGTTTCTCGGACGGCTCCACTGTCCCCTCCCGGCGGCGGGCGAGCCATGCAAAGATCGGTACGGGATCATTGACCCAGGCGTAAAGATGCAGTTCAGGAGCCATGGATGGACCTCAACCTGCTGCGGGCGCTGGACGCCCTGCTCCAGGAGAACAGCGTGACGCGGGCCGCCGAGCGGCTCGGCACCTCGCCGGCGGCGGTGAGCCGGACGCTGGCCCGGCTGCGCCGCGCGGTCGGCGACCCGCTGCTGGTGCGGGCCGGGCAGGGGCTGGTGCCGACCCCGCGGGCGCTCGAACTGCGGGAGGAGGTGGCCGGGTTGCTGCGCAGCTGCGAGAACGTGCTGCGGCCGGGGGCGGGCTTCGAACCGGTGCACCTGGAGCGGACCTTCACCGTACAGAGCGCCGACGCCGTGCTGGTCCGGGTGGCCGGCCCGCTGGTCGGGCGGATCCGGGAGGAGGCGCCCGGGGTGGACGTGGTGTTCCTGCCGGAGTCCCTGGAGGGCGGACCGGGCCTGCGCCAGGGGCAGGTGGACGTCGAGGTCGGCGTGCTCGGGTCGAAGGACCCGGAGGTCCACACCAGACCGCTGGTCACGGCACCGGTGGTGGGCGTGGCGCGGGCCGGCCATCCGCTGTTCGACGGGCGGATCACCGCCCGGCGGTTCGCCGCCGCCGACCACATCGGAGTCTCCCGGCGCGGCAAGCGGCTCGGGCCGATCGACACCGCGCTGGCCGAACGCGGGCTGAGCCGCCGGGTCGCGGTGGTGGTGCCCAGTCACACCGCCGCGATGCTGCTGGCCGGGGAGAGCGACCTGGTGACGCTCGGGGCGGCGGACTGGCTGCCGGGGACCTTCGCGGCGCTGGGCCTGCGGACCTTCCCGATGCCACTCGAACTCCCGCCGCTGGAGCTGGGGATGGCCTGGCACCCGCGCAACTCGGCCGATCCGGGGCAGCGTTGGTTCCGGGCGCATCTGGCGGCCGCCGTGCAGCAGCTGTAGGGGTCGCGCCCGCCGGCCCGGGCACGATCCCAAGTTGACTTCGATGAGCGCTGGTTGGTCGCTACTTGCCCGCGATGACCTGCCCCATGGCGGCCAGCGTGGGCGAACCGTTGTTCCAGTAGTCGGAGTGCCCGGCGTTGGGGTCGGTGGGCATCACGTTCGCGCCGAACTGGGGAGTGGTGGTCTGCCGACCGTGGATCAGGTGGTGGTCGCCGTCGTCGAAGCCGAAGTCGGCCTTCGCGTTGTCCCAGAAGTTGTCCGCGAATCCGCCCGGGTCCACAGCACTGGCCATGCCGATCATGTCGGCCTGGCTCTGCGCCGCGTACACGTGGGACGGGTCGATGCGGAGGTCCTTCGCGGTGTCGACGCCGGCGCCGGGGCTGGCGATGAGGACGACGTTGTCGACCGGCAGGCCGTGGTCCTTCATGGTGTAGCCCACCGTCGTGGTGCCGTAACTGTGGCCGAGGATGGTGTTGTTGGCGATGTTCCCGTTGTGGGTGGCGTGCAGCCCGTTCTCGAAGCTGACCAGCTTGCCCTCGGCGTCCTTCGCGTACTGGTCGTCCGCGGCCTCGGGGACGAGGTTCTGCGGGGCGTCGTAGCCGATCCAGCTGATCGACGAGGTGGTCTTGCCGTTGCCGACGGCGTTGGCCGCGGCGACCATGGCGTCCGAACGGCTGATGTCGCCGTCGACCTTGCCGAGCCGGGCGCCGGTGCCGGGGACGTACGTCGACACGTTGTCGGCGGTGTCCGGGTTGTTGATCGCGACGATCGCGTGGCCCTTGCCGTTGGTGTCGAAGCCCAGCAGGTAGGCAGGCGGATGGGTGGAGTCGACCTGGGTGCTCAGCCGGGTCTCGATGGCGTTGATGCCGCTCATCTTCTCGGCCAGGTCGTCGTGCTGCTGCTTCCAGAGTTTGTGCATGGGACTCTCGTAGGCCCCGTACGGCGTTGCCACCGTCGAGTCCGGCTCGGGCCCGAGTGCGTCCAGTTGCCGCTGGATGTCCTGCTTGCTGTTCGCCAGGTTGATCCGGTTGGCCTGGTCGCGGCCGGTGGCGGGGATGCCGTCGAGGTTCCCGATCTGGTCGGGGTGGTTGAGGATCATCCGGTGCTGCTGCTCGTCGGTGAGGCTGTTCCACCAGGCCTGGACGCTGTTCGGGTCGGTGCCGGCGGCGGGGATCCGGTTGAGCGCGTCGGCGGCGGCCGTGTCGTCGGTCGCGACGGTGGAGTCCAGGCCGGTGCCGTTGGTCGCGTTGGTGGTCAGGTGGGCGAGCCGGCTGCTGATCGTCCGGTCCGCGTGGTCGGCCTCGGTGAGAGCGGCGTTGATCCGGTCCCGGATGGCCTTGGCGTGTTCTGGGGCGCCGTGCCCGGCGAAGGTGAGCGAGTCGGGGTTGTTGTCCCAGGTGATGCCGCCGTCGGGGGCCACCGTGAGCCCCTGGGCCTTGGCATCGTCGAGGGCGCTGAGCAGGTGGGCCTTGGCGGCGGCGAAGCCCTCGGAGGCGTCCTGGAGGGCCCGGCTGATGAGCCCGATCTCCTGCTGGGCGGCGTGGAGTTCGTCGTGCAGGCTCTGGATCCGCGTGGTGGCGTGGTCGGCGGCGGTGCCGCTCCACTGCGAGTTGTGCAGTCGGTCGACGACCTCGTGCTGCCAGGTGTCCACGTGCCCGCCGAAGGCGGTGGCCAGGGTGTCGAAGGCCGTCTTGGCGATCGCCAGGTTGCAGAAGTCGGCGTCGTGCAGCGTCTTGATGTCCATCGGCTACTCCGCCGCTCTCGCGCTGCGGGGCTTCACCGGGCCGGGGGTGACGACGGTGCCGAACGGGTCCGGTGCGGTCGAGGCGGGGACCGGCGTGTCCGGGTGGATCATGTTGGTGTGGATGTCCTGCTCGACCTGGCGGTAGTAGGCGGCCGAGGTGCCGAGCTTGGTGCCGACGTCGCCCATGTCGCCGCCGAGCTTGTCCAGCAGGGTCTTCCAGCTGCTGCCGCAGGTGGTCAACGCGGCGGCGGTGAGCCAGCCTTGGAGCGTTCCGGCGGCCTGGCCGCACGGGTCGGTGATCTTGGCGGTCTCGCCGGGTATCAGGCCGCCGATGTGTTGCGCGCTCTGTCCGCAGCCGTCCAACTCGCCCGGCTTGACCTGGAATTGCAGGTTCGAATCTGGATCTGCCATGCGTCCCCCGTCAGTTCCGGACCGGGTGCTGGGCCGGTCGGAGCGGTAACTGACGTCGCATGCTAGCGGATCGTCAAGGACGGGCAAGCGGATTGACCTGGGCGTATGCGAAGGGGCCGCACCTCGGCAAAGGTGCGGCCCCGAAGGGGAGTTGGGTTACTTGGCTGGAGTGCCGTCCGGCCAGACGCAGGGTGAGCTGACGGTCAGTCGGAAGCTGCGGCTCGGGTCCGTCGCACCGTCCAGGACGGCGAGGAACTCGTCCGTCGAGTTCTTCAGCCGTACCCAGCCGGGGTGGGAGCCCGCGGCGTCCGGCACCGCCTGGAAGCCCTGGCCGGTGAGGTAGCTGCGGAAGGCGTCCGCCGCCTTGGTCCGGTCGGCCGACGGGAGGTCCGGGTAGGTGTACGACCGCGAGGTCTGCTTCCGGCCGTGCGGCCCGATGTCGTTGGCGTCGCACTCAAGGTCGCTGAACGCGGGCGGCAACGACGCCGGCTGGACGGGCAGTTGGGCCTGGATGCCGGCGAGGTAGCCGTCGATCCGGGTCCTGGCCTGGTCCAGGGTGATGGTGGGCTTGGACCGCTCCTGCAGGGTGTTCGCCCCGCACGCGCTCAGGGCGAGTGCGGTGACGGCCAGCGTGGCGGCGGTGGTGGCCCGCCTGATCGGCGGGGTGCGGCGGCCGGTGCTCACGGTGCTCATGCTCATTGCATCGGCTTTCCGGCGATGACCTGACCCATGGCGGCCAGCGTCGGCGAGCCGTTGTTCCAGTAGTCGGAGTGCCCGGCGTCCGGGTCGACGGGCATCACGTTCGCGCCGAACTGGGGCGCGGTGGTCTGCCGGCCGTACATCAGGTGGTGGTCGCCGTCGCCGAAGCCGAAGTCGGACTTGACGTTGTCCCAGAAGTTGTCCGCCGCACCGCCGGGGTCGGTGGCCGCGGCCCAGCCGATCGCGTCGGCCGGGCTCTGCGCGGCGTACACGTGCGAGGGGTCGATGCGCAGGTCCTTGGCGTTCTCGACGCCGGCGCCGGGGCTGGCGATGAGGACGGCGTTGTCGACCGGGAGGCCGTGGTCGCGCATGGCGTAGCCCACGGTCGTGGTGCCGTAGCTGTGGGCCAGGATGGTGTTGTTGCCGATCTTCCCGTCGTGGGTGGCGTGCAGCCCGTTCTCGAAGCTGACCAGCTTGTCCTCGGCGGCCTTCGCGTAACTGTCGTCCGCGGCCTCCGGGATGATGTTCTGCGGGGCGTCGTAGCCGACCCAGGTGATCGACGAGGTGACGGCCTTGTTGTCGTTGGCGGCGTTGGCCGATGCGACCATCGCGTCGGAGCGGTTGATGTCGCTGTTGATGCTGCCGAGCCGGGCACCGGTGCCGGGGACGTACGTCGACACGTTGGTCGCGGTGTCGGGGTTGTTGACGGCGACGATGGCGTGGCCCTTGCCGTTGGTGTCGAAGCCCAGCAGGAAGGTCGGCGGGTGCTTGTCGTCGACCGGGGTGTTCAGCCGGGTCTCGATGGCGGTGATGCCGTTCATCTTGTCGGTGAGCTCGTCGTGCTTCTGCTGCCACGTCGTGTAGGCGGGGTTCGGGCGGATGAACCGTCCGTTGCCGATGGTCGCGGGCGGCGCGGCGCCGAGGCCGTCCAGCTGGTGCTGGATGTCCTGCTTGCCGCGCTGGAGGTTGATCCGGTTGGCCTCGTCGCGGCCGGTGGCCGGGATGCCGTCCAGGTTCCCGATCTGGTCGGGGTGGTTGAGGATCATCCGGTGCTGCTGGTCGTCGGTGAGGCCGTTCCACCAGGCCTTGACGCTGTTCGGGTCGGTGCCGGCCGGGGGGATGGTCTGGAGCGCGTTGGCGGCGTCGGTGTCGGTCTTCGCGGTTGCGGAGTCCAGTCCGGTGCCGTTGCTCGCGTTGGTGGCGAGGTGGGAGAGCCGGGCGTTGATGGTCTGGTCGGCGTGGTCGGCCTCGTTGAGCGCGGCGGTGATCCGGGACTGGATCTGCTTGGCCTGGTTCTCGGCGTCGGTGCCCGCGAAGTTCGGGGAGTTGGGGTCCTTCTCCCAGGTGATCCCGCCGTCGGCGGCGACGGTCAGCTTGTGGGTCTTGGCGTCGTCCAGGGCGCTGATCAGATGCGCCTGGGCGGCGGCGAAGCCGTCGTAGGCGTCCTGGAGGGCCCGGCTGACCAGGCCGATCTCCTGCTGGGCGGCCTTGAGTTCGTTCTCCAGGAACTGCATCCGGGCGTTGGCGTGGTCGGCGGCGGTGCCGGTCCACTGCGAGTTGTGCAGCCGGTCGACGACCTCGTGCTGCCAGTTCTCGACGTGCTGGCCGAAGGCGGTGGCCAGGGTGTCGAATGCGCTCTTCGCGGTGGAGATGCCGATGACGTCGGCGTCGTGGAGGGTCTTGATGTCCATCGGTTACTCGGCCGCCTTCGCGCTGCGGGGCTTCACCGGGCCGGGGACGACGGTGGTGCCGAAGGGGTCCGGCTCGTCCGGGGCCGGAGGAGCGGCCGGGTTCCGCATGCTGTTGTGGGCGTTCTGCTCGGCCTGCCGGTAGTAGGTGGCCGAGGTGCCGAGCTTGGTGCCGACGTCGCCCATGTCGCTGCCGAGCCGGTCCAGCAGTGTCTTCCAGTTGGTGCCGCAGGCGGTGATCGCGCCGGCGGTGAGCCAGCCCTTGAGACCTCCCGCGGCCTGGCTGCACGGATCGGTGATCTTCGTGGTCTCGCCCGGTATCAGGCCTCCGATGTGCTGGGCGCTCTGGCCGCAGCCGTCCAGTTCGGCCGGATTGACCTTGAACTGCAGACTCGCGTCTGGATCTGCCATTTTCGTGTTCCCCCATGTGTCCGGCCCGAAGTGCCCTTCGGGCCGGGGATCGTGCGTAACTGCCGGGCATGTTAACGGATCTTGTACGCGGGAAGATCGTCGGATCCGTGTGAGCGTGGTAGGGATCCGGCCACCCGGCCGGTTGGCCCCGGGTCGGCGCCCGGCCCGTTCCACGGGATACCCTGCGGGGGTAAGCGGAGGGCGGAGACGGGCGGGAGGCGGACCATGGCGCAGCAGCGGCCGTGCGGTTCGGCGCTGCCCGGGGGGCTGCGGCTGCTGCTCCTCGCCACCCTGCTGCTGGGCATCGTGACGATGCACACGCTCGGGCACCCGACGGGTGGGCACGGCGCTCACGACGGGCACGGGTCCGGGGTGACGGCGGCCCGGCAGCTGCCGGAGCACCACGGGCCCGGGGTGACGGCGGCCCGGCAGCTGCCGTCGCACCACGGGCCCGCCGTCGATCCGGCGGACGCCGGAGGCATGGACCCGATGACGGTCTGTCTCGCCGTGCTGGCGGGCTGGACCCTGGTGCTGCTGATCGTCGGCCCGCTGCTGCGCCGCAGCGGTGACGCCGCCGCCGAGGTGCGGGTCCGGCTGCTGCGGGCCGTCCGGGCGCTGCCGCCGCCCGGGGGCGGGCGGATCCTCCTCAACAGACTCTCGGTGCTGCGTCAGTAGGCGCGTGCCCGCCGTTCCGTGCCCGCGAGTGCGCCGTAGGGCGTGTCAGACACGCCCTGGCGCCCGCGCGCGGAACGGCCGACGCGCCGTCCTGTACGTCCACACCACCCCTGTACGAGGTGCACTCCGTCATGCGCACACCCACCCGTCGCACCGTCCTCGGCGCCGCGCTCGCCGCCGCCGGGACCGGTCTGCTCGCCGCCTGTTCCTCCGATTCCTCGGACTCGATGAGGGGGATGAACCACTCCTCGCCGCCGCCCCCGGCCACCGCCCCGGCCGGCTTCGTCGCCCCGAACGGCCCCGAGGTCGCCGCCGCCGAGGCCGGGCGCAGGACTGGGCCCGAGCGGAGGATCGCGCTCACCGCCACCGAGACCACCCTCGACCTGGGCGGACGCACCGTCCGCAGCTGGGCCTACGGCGACCGGTTGCCCGGCCGGGAGGTGCGCGCGACCGTCGGCGACACGCTCGCCGTCACCCTCGCCAACCACCTGCCGCAGCCCACCTCGCTGCACTGGCACGGCCTCGCCCTGCGCAACGACATGGACGGCGTGCCGGGCCTGACCCAGGAGCCGGTCCGGGCGGGCGCCTCCTTCGACTACCGCTTCGCGCTCTCCCATCCCGGCACCTACTGGTTCCACCCGCACTCCGGCGTCCAGCAGGACCGCGGCCTGTACGCGCCGCTGATCGTGGAGGACCCGAAGGAGCCGCTGCGCTACGACAAGGAGTGGGTCGTCGTCCTGGACGACTGGCTGGACGGGGTCGACGGCAGTACCCCGGACGCCGTGCTCGCCGAACTCGCCCGGGGCATGGGCGGGATGGACCACGCCGGCCACACCATGTCAGGGATGTCAGGGATGCCAGAGGCGCCGGAGCCGGCGGCGAGCGGCCCCTCCCGGATGCTGATGGGCGCCACCAGTCCGCTGCTCGGCGGCGACGCGGGCGACGTCGAGTACCCGTTCCACCTGGTCAACGGCCGCCTCCCGGGCGCCCCCGAGACCTTCACCGCCAAGCCCGGCGACCGGATCCGGATCCGGCTGATCAACGCGGGCGGCGACACCGCCTACCGGGTCGCCCTCGGCGGCCACGAGCTGACCGTCACCCACGCCGACGGCTTCCCGGTCGAACCGGCCACCACCCAGGCGCTGCTGCTCGGCATGGGCGAGCGCTACGACGTGCTGGTCACCGCCCAGGACGGCGCCTTCCCGCTGACCGCCCTGGCCGAGGGCAAGAACGCCACCGCGCTGGCCGTGCTGCGCACCGGCGGGGGCACCGCGCCGGACGCCTCGACCCGCCCGGCCGAACTGGACGGCCGGCTGCTGACCGCCGACCGGTTGAAGGCCGACCCCGGCGTCCGGCTGCCCGCCAGGGCGCCGGACCGCACCGTCCCGCTGGAGCTCACCGGCGGCATGGCGAAGGCCGACTGGGCGTTCAACGGCCGCAGGTACGACCCGGCGCAGCGCCACCCGGTCGCCGCGGGGGAGCGGGTGCGGCTGGAGTTCCGCAACAGCACCGCCATGTGGCACCCCGTCCACCTGCACGGACACACCTTCGCACTGGGAGCCGACGGCCCGCGCAAGGACACCGCGATCGTGCTGCCGGGCACGACCCTGACGGTCGACTTCGACGCCGACAACCCGGGCCTGTGGATGGTGCACTGCCACAACGTCTACCACTCGGAGACCGGCATGATGACCGTCCTCGGTTACCAGGCGTAACCCCCGTCCAGGATCCGAGATGCCGGGGCGGCGGCCCGCAGCCCCCGCCCCGGCACCGGACCGGCCCGCCCCGGCTGCACCGTGCCACCCGCCCCGACCTGCGCAGCCATGACGTTTTCTTAACGCGGGCCGATGACGTCTCCTTAACGCCGGTCGCATAGCCTGGCGCACTGCCGTCGCCCGACGGCGCTTTTACGGGGTCTTTAATCAAGAGGTGCAAGGTGGTTTCGTCGGGTTCGACGGAGACGACGACGGAGGACCCGTCGTCGGCGCGAATACGGCTGCGCAGCTGGCTCCTGGAGGACATGTCCCCGGAGAAGGCCGCCAGGGAGGCCGCCGCGAAGGCGCAGCAGGAGGGCGAGGAGCCGGGGGACTCCGCCGCCGAGGCCGGTCACGCTGCGCACACGGGCCAGCCGTGGTGGCGCGTGATGTGCCTGACCGGTCTGGACTACTTCTCGACGCTCGGCTACCAGCCGGGCATCGCCGCCCTCGCGGCCGGCCTGCTGTCGCCGATCGCCACGATCGTGCTGGTGCTCGTCACCCTGCTGGGCGCGCTGCCGGTCTACCGGCGGGTCGCCCAGGAGAGCCCGCGCGGTGAGGGCTCGATCGCGATGCTGGAGCGGCTGCTGTCGTTCTGGAAGGGCAAGCTGTTCGTCCTCGCCCTGCTCGGCTTCGCGGCGACGGACTTCATCATCACGATCACCCTCTCGGCCGCCGATGCCAGCGCCCACCTGGTCGAGAACCCGCACCTGACCAGCGCCCTCGGCGGCAAGCAGATGCTGATCACGCTGATCCTGGTCGCCCTGCTCGGCGCGGTGTTCCTCAAGGGCTTCAGCGAGGCGATCGGCCTGGCCGTGGGTCTCGTCGCGGTCTACCTGGCGCTCAACGTGGTGGTCGTCGCGGTCGGCATCTGGAAGATCATCCAGGCGCCGCACGTCGTCACCGACTGGTCCGACGCGCTGACCACCCAGCACGGCAACATCTTCGTGATGATCGGCGTCGCGCTCGTCGTCTTCCCGAAGCTCGCGCTCGGCATGTCCGGCTTCGAGACCGGCGTCGCCGTGATGCCGCACATCAAGGGCGACGCCGACGACACCGAGGCGAACCCGGTCGGCCGGATCCGCGGCACCCGCAAGCTGCTCACCACCGCCGCCGTGATCATGAGCACCTTCCTGATCGCCACCAGCTTCATCTGCACCCTGCTCATCCCGGCCAAGGAGTTCGAGAGCGGCGGCCAGGCCAACGGCCGTGCCCTCGCCTTCCTGGCACACGAGTACCTGGGCGGCGCCTTCGGCAGCGTCTACGACCTGTCGACCATCGCCATCCTGTGGTTCGCAGGCGCCTCCGCCATGGCGGGCATGCTCAACCTGCTGCCCCGCTACCTGCCGCGCTACGGCATGGCCCCGCACTGGGCCCGCGCCGTGCGCCCGATGGTGATCGTCCTGACCATCGTCGGCTTCCTGATCACCTGGCTGTTCGACGCCAATGTCGACGCCCAGGGCGGCGCTTACGCCACCGGTGTACTGGTCCTGATCAGCTCGGCGGCCATCGCCGTCACCATCGCCGCGTACAAGAAGCGCCAACGCGGCTGGACCATCGGCTTCGGGATCATCGCCGCGGTCTTCCTGTACACCACGGTGGTCAACACCATGGAGCGACCGGACGGCGTCAAGATCGGTGCCTGCTTCATCGCCGGCATCATCCTGGTCTCGCTGCTCTCCCGCCTCAAGCGCGCCTTCGAGCTGCGCGTCACCGACGTGGTGCTGGACGAGACGGCCGAGCGGTTCATCCGCGACTACGCCCACCGTCCGCTGCGCCTGATCGCCAACGAGCCGACCAACCGGGACGTCGCCGAGTACCGCGACAAGATCCGGCAGATCCGCGCCGACAACGACATCCCGGGCGAGGACGACCTGGTCTTCGTCGAGGTGACCGTCCGGGACGCCTCGGACTTCGAGTCCGAGCTGACCGTGCGCGGCGAGGTGCTGCACGGCCGGTACCGGGTGCTCACCCTGGAGAGCTCCAGCATCCCGAACGCGATCGCCGCCCTGGCGCTCACCGTCCGGGACCGCACCGGGCAGCGGCCGCACCTGTACTTCGAGTGGACCGAGGGCAACCCGTTCGCCCAGTTCCTGCGGTTCTTCCTGTTCGGGCAGGGCGAGGTCGCGCCGGTCACCCGCGAGGTGCTGCGCGAGGCGGAGCCGGACCGCACCAAGCGTCCGCGCGTTCACGTCGGCTGACGGCTGACGGCTGACGGCTGACGGCTGACGGCTGACGGCTGACGGCTGACGGCTGACGGCGCGGCCATGGCGACGGCCCGTCCGGTCCACCAGGACCGGGCGGGCCGTCGGCGTTCCCGTGAGCGGCCCTAGAGTGCGATCGGACCATCGGACCATCGGACCATCGGATCGCGAGAAGGGGCCCCGCCCGTATGAGCACCGCACCCGAGCACTACGACCGCCTGCTCGCCGCCCACTACACCTGGATGCTGGGAGGCGACATCCCCGCGCTGGCCGAGGCGCAGGCCGAGCTGCTGGCCGGGCTCGGCGTCACGCCCGGGACCGGCACGGGCACCGCGGGCGGCACCGCCGTGGACCTCGGCGCCGGCCCCGGCACCCAGAGCCTGGCCCTCGCCGCGCTCGGCTTCGACCCCGTCCTCGCCGTCGACACCAGCGCCCCGCTGCTGGCCGAGCTGCGCGAGTCCGCCGCCGAGGCCGGGCATGCCGACGCCGTCCGTACCGTCGAGGCCGACCTGCGCGGCGCGCTGGCGCAGCACACCGGGCCGGGTTCGGTCGCGGCGGTGCTCTGCATGGGCGACACCCTCACCCACCTGCCCACCCGTGCGGACGTGACGGCGCTGCTGCGCGACGCCGCCACCGCGCTCGCCCCCGGCGGGCGGCTGGTGCTGTCCTTCCGCGACCTCACCCGCCCGCTGACCGGCCCGGACCGATTCCTGCCGGTGCGCTCCACCGCGGACCGGATCATGACCTGCTTCCTGGAGTACCCGGACGAGGACACCGCGCTGGTGCACGACCTGATCCACACCCGCGTCGGCGAGGGCTGGAACCAGCAGGTCAGCAGCTACCCCAAGCTGCGGCTGGCCACCGACTGGGTGGCGGAGCAGGTCCGCGCCGCCGGGTTCGAGCCGAGCCACGACGAGACCAACGAGCGCGGGCTGCACGTACTGGCGGCGGTCCGCCGATAGGGCCGGTCCGGCGGGGTGCCGGACGCCTGGCCGCCGGACGCCTGGCCTCCGAACGCCTGGCCGACGACGCATCGCCGCCGAACGCCCCGCCGCCCACGCCGGTGGGAGCGGCGTGGGCGGCGGGGTGCCGGAGGTGGCGGACCGGCCGGAGGCGGCGGGGAGGGGGCTCAGGAGGGAAGGCGCAGGACCAGGCCGGGCTGGATGAGGTCCGGGTCCTCGCCGATGGCGGCGCGGTTGAGCGCGTACAGCGCGGGCCAGCCGCCGGGGACGTTCAAGGTGGCGGCGAGCTGGTCCAGGGTGTCGTCCTCGCGGACGGTCCACTGGCCGTCCTCGGCCGAGCCGGGGGCGGGCGGCGGCAGGACGGCGTCGCGCCCGTGGTCGCGGGTGGCCTCCGCGTCGCGGCCGTCGTCGTGCCGGCCGCTGGTGTGCGGACGGGCGGCCTGGTGTCCGTGGCCGCCGACGGCCCGGGCGCCGCAGACCGGCCAGGGGGAGAGGCCGCGCCGGTCGGCCAGGTGCTGGGCGACCGTCATCTGCGCCTCGCGGCTGGCGAGGTCGGGGCGCGGGGCGTAGGCGAGGCCGCCGTTCTCCCGCCAGGTGGCCTGGTCGAACTGGAGGCCGCCGAAGTAGCCGTTGCCGCTGTTGATGTGCCAGTCGCCGCTGCTCTCGCAGTCCGCCACCCGCTCCCAGTCGTACCGGCCGCCGTCCGGCCTCCCGCCGGGGTCGGCCCCGCTGTCGCCGCCCGGGGGCGCGGCGTGGGCCGCGGGGGCGGCGAGTGCGACGGCGAGGGCGCAGAGCGCGGTGGGGACGAGGCGGCGGAGGCGAGCGGTGGAAGGCATGGGCGGCTCTCAGGTTCGGGGACAAGGCGTGCACCACCCGGAGGTGGCGCGTTCCAACCGACGCACGCCGGACGGGGCGCGCCGCCGCCGACACGTCCGGAAGGTCACCCGCTCGGCCGCGCGCACCACCCCGGCGGCCCGCGGCCATCCGGCCGTACCGCCGTCCGGAGCCGAACCCTAGAGTGGCCGGGACGCCATTCGACGAAGGGGACGGACGGACGATGACGATCGATCAGGGGACGGCGCGGGCCGAGCTGGGTGTGATCGGTGGTTCGGGGTTGTACGCGTTGCTGGAGGAGGTGGTGGAGGTGCGGGTGGAGACGCCGTACGGGCCGCCGAG